>NZ_JAUBOZ010000115.1:0-23003 GCF_036700475.1 Microcoleus sp. T2B6
CAAAATGGTACACCGCATATTTGTCTATAAGTGTATCATTTTGTCTATTTATTCGCTACCTAGGGACTAGCTCCCTGTGGTGATGGGAGTTGTATTCGCTACTACCTACAGCATCCCCATCAGCAGCCAACCCAGGATTGCCCCACCATCCCAGTCACCAACAACAGAAAAACCCAACCCATCAGCAACGCAGCAACCCGTGCAAGCATTTGGCGGGCAAGTCGCCATGTTTGTGGGGGATAAGGGGAGAGTCATAAGTGCAGTATTTAGCCCCGATGGTCGGCAAATTCTTACCGCTAGTGCCGATCAAACCGCCCGCTTGTGGGATACCAAAGGCAATCTCCTAGTTATGTTCCAGGGAGATAAAGCGGCAAGTAGATCGGGAGGCTTCCCAGGAACCAGATTCAGTACAGCCATATTTAGTCCTGATGGCGGCCAAATTCTCACTACTACTGAGTATGGAGTCCGCTTATGGGATATCAAAGGCAATCTCCTCAAAGAGTTCCGGGGGGATCAGGAGCGGGGTGAAGTTATAAGTGCCGTGTTTAGTCCCGATGGTTCTAAAATCCTAACCAGTAGTAACTTTGGGAATGAAACCGTCAGGTTGTGGGATATCAAAGGCAATCTTCTCAAAGAATTCCAGGGGCATAAAGCAAGAATTAGCGCACCAGTCCGCCCAAAAGCTGTATTTAGCCCTAATGGTCGCCAAATCTTTACTGTCGGTTCGGATGGAACTGCCCGCTTATGGGATATCAAAGGCAATCTTCTCAAAGAATTCCAGGGGCATAAGGATCGTGTCGCCAATGCAGTCTTTAGTCCCGATGGACGGCAAATCCTCACCGCTAGTCTAGATAAAACTGCCCGCCTGTGGGATACCAACGGTAATCTCCTAACCGAGTTCCAGGGGCATGAAAATCATGTCCAAAATGCAATATTTAGCCCCGATGGTCGGCAAATCCTAACCTATAGTAGGCAAGTCCGAGTTTGGGATACCAAAGGCAATCTCCTCGCTGTGTTCGGGCAGCATGGAGATTCCCACTGGAGTTCTGTCTCGATTGCAACAGGATTTAGCCCGGATGGTCGCCAAATCCTTACCAGTAGTATGGATGGAACTGCTCAAATTTGGGATACCAAAGGCAATCTGTTGGCAAAATTGCGGGGGCATAAGGATCTCGTCTGGGGAGTATTTAGTCCCGATGGCCGGCAAATCATCACATTAGGTTGGGATAAAATCGCCCGCCTGTGGGATGTGTCAGCCGCAATTGCTGCCGAATCCGAGCAAATAGCTGTCAAGGAAAGCCTTCAGGAAGGCGTGTCCAAAAATAACGCTCAACTGGCAATATTCCGAGGGCACAATAGTGATGTCCTCAGTGCCGTATTTAGTCCCGATACCAGGCACATCCTCACCGCTAGTCAGGATAAAAAAGCCCGTCTGTGGGATCTCAAAGGCAATCTCCTAACCGAGTTCCAGGGGCAGGAGGGGCTCAGCCGCGCAATATTTAGCCCCGATGGTCGTCAAATCCTCACCATTAGTTTTGGTAGTGTTGATGCGAATGATAGCACTACCCGTTTGTGGGATACCCAAGGCAATCTCCTGGCTCAGTTGCGGGGGAGTGGCTCTTTAGGAATCTACAGTGCAAAATTTAGCCCCGATGGTCGCCAAATTCTCACCGCTGGTGGTAATGGTGGTGGTGATGATACCGCCCGCCTGTGGGATCTTAAAGGTAATCTCCTAGCTGAGTTGCAACCACCTGAGAAAGTATGGGGGGGAATAGCCACAAGTGCGGTATTTAGTCCAGATGGCCGGCAAATCCTTACTGCTAGTAACGATAAAAAAGCCCGCCTGTGGGATCTCAAAGGTAATCTCCTGGTAGAGTTTCGGGGGCATGAGAAGGGGGTCAGAAGTGCACTATTTAGCCCCGATGGTAGTCAAATCCTCACTGCCAGCGATGATGAAACCGCCCGCCTGTGGGATCTCAAAGGCAATCTTCTAGCTGAGTTCCGGGGGCATAGAGAGAGACTCACAACAGCCGTATTTAGCCCCGACGGGAAGCAAATCCTCACCTATGCTTGGGCTGAAACTGCTCGCTTGTGGGATACCAAAGGCAATCTCTTGACAGAGTTTCGGGGAGATGAAAAATATTTCTACAGTGCAGTTTTTAGTCCCGACGGCAGCCAAGTTCTCATTATCAGTAATGATGCTGCAAATGGAATCGACCCTGGTATCGCCCGCTTATGGGATACCAAAGGTAATCTCCTGGCTGTGTTCCGAGGGCATGAAAGAGGTTTCGGTGCAGTATTTAGCCCCGATGGTAGTCAAATCCTCACTGCCAGTGATGATGGCACCGCCCGTCTGTGGGATGTATCAGTAGCAATTGCTGCCCAAGCCGAGCAAATGGCAGCGCTGCAAACTTTTCGGGAAAGCGTATCTAAAAATAGCGCTCAACTAGCAGAGTTACGGCACGATAAGTATGGAGTCAAGCGTGCCGTATTTAGCCCAGATGGCCGCCAAATTCTCACCGCCACCGATAAAACCGTTCGCCTGTGGGATATCAAAGGCAATATCCTCACCGAGTTCCAGGGACACAAGTATTCTGTTGAAAGCGCCGTATTTAGCCCTGATGGTCGGCAAATCATCACCGCCAGCGATAAAACCGTTCGCCTGTGGGATAACAAAGGCAATCTCCTAAGTGAGTTTCAGGGCCGTGATCATAGAATCGAAAGTGCAGTATTTAGCCCGGACGGTCGTCAAATTCTCACTGCTAGTAGTGATAACACCGCCCGCCTGTGGGATACCAAAGGCAATCTCAAGGCTATATTCCAAGGACATGAGATTGATGTCAACAGTGCAGTCTTTAGTCCCGATGGCCGGCAAATCCTCACTGCCAGTTTAGACAAAACCGCCCGTCTGTGGGATACCAAAGGCAATCTCAAGGCAGAGTTTCGGGGGCATGAGACGAGTGTCGAAAGTGCAATCTTTACCCCAGATGGTCGCCAAATTCTAACTCTAGGCAGTGATTTCCACGGAAATGCCCGCCTGTGGGATACCAAAGGCAATCTCAAGGCAGAGTTTCGGGGACAGAAGGATGTAGATAAAGGTTCCAGTCACGATGAGAGTGTAGTATTTAGCCCCGATGGCAATCAAATCCTGATCACCAGTAACGATAGACTTTCCCGCCTGTGGGATATTTCTGGCAATCTCCTAGCAGTATTGCGAGATCATGACAGTTCTGTCAACAGCGCCGTATTTAGTCCCGATGGCCGGCAAATCCTCACCGCTAGTGAGGATCAAACCGCCCGTTTGTGGGATGCAAAAGGCCATCTTCTAGCGATATTTCGAGGACATGAGGATGGGCTCAACCATGCAAAATTTAGCCCTGATGGTCGCCAAATCCTCACTGTTAGTAGTGATAGAACTGCTCGCCTGTGGGATTTATCAGTTGGGATAAAAGTTTCTGCTGCTGAAGTAGCATTTATCAAAGGAACTCAACTTTCTAGCCAAAGCACAGTCGAATCTAAACAACTTGCACTGGGAAAGTTAGAAGAAGCCCTCGCACTTTATCGTGCAGATAGAAACTACGCCCAAGCCACACGCACTCTCCTTTCAATGGGTAAAATTTACGCCCATTTCGGACAATTTCAATCTGCCCTAGACTCCTACAATCAAGCATTACCCTTATCAAAACAAGCCGGTGCCAAAGCCGAAGAAGCCGCTATTATCAACAGTTTTGGTCAACTTTACATCGATTTAGCTGATCCTCCAAGCGCCCTGGATTACTATAACCAAGCTTTGCCCTTATTCTATCAATTAAATGACCAAGCGACAGTCGCCAACACCCTCAACAACATTGGTAATATTCACGCTGCTACAGGAAACTGGAAAAATGCCCTAGACTCCTACAACAAAGCTCTAGTCATCTCTCGACCCGCAGTTAATTTAGCAGCCGAAGCTACTGCCTTAGCTGGCATTGGTAGCACCTACATCGCTTCAAAAGAATGGTCAACTGCCTTAAATGCCTACAACCAAGCACTGAGCATCTCCCGACACTTAAACGACAAAGTAAAAGAAACCACCGTTCTCAATCAAATGGGAAAAATACAAGCTGCTTTAGGTCAGAATTCTACCGCCCTTGAAAACTACAACCAAGCCTTATCTTTATCCCAACAACTCGGTTACAAAACAGAAGAAGCGCACATCATCTACAATCAAGCCCTCTTAAACCGCCAACAAAATAACCTCACAGTTGCCAAAACCGAAATTGAAACCGCAATTAATATTATTGAAAACCTCCGCACTCAAATCGGTAGCCAATAACTGCGCCAGTCTTACTTTGCCCGCAACCAAGATTATTACCAGTTTTACATCGATTTGTTGATGCAACTGCACCTGAAAAATCCCGATAAAGGGTACGACGCCCAAGCCTTTCATGCTAGCGAACGTGCTCGTGCCCGCAGTCTGCTTGAACTCCTCAGCGAAGCCAGCGCAAATATTCGCCAAGGTGTTGACCCGCAACTGCTAGCACAAGAACAAAATTTGCAACAACAACTCAGTGATTTTCAGAATCGCAAATACCAAATTGTCATCGCTAAATCTAGCCAAGAATCTCTGGATGAAATTCAACAAAAAATCGACACGGTTCTCAAGGAACTTGCTCAACTAGAAGCTAAAATTCGCGCCAGCAGTCCTCGTTACGCTGATTTAAAATATCCCGAACCTCTCAATTTGCCACAAATTCAACAACAGGTACTCGATGACAATACGCTACTTTTAGAATATTCTCTGGGTGAGGAACGCAGTTATTTGTGGGCGGTGACGAAAACTTCTTTCACCAGTTACGAACTCCCTTCTCGCACCGAGATTGAAGCCACGGCTAAGAATTTCCGCGATACTTTAACCAAAGAGACCACGAGAACCTCTCCTCAAATGGTTGCTGAATCTGCTGAACTTCTGAGCCAAATGATCCTCGCTCCAGTTGCTTCTGAGTTGGGCAACAAGCGCTTGCTAATTGTTGCGGATGGGGCCTTGCAATACATTCCTTTCAGTGCTCTTACTCTGGAAGAATCTGAAGCGCCGCTAATAGTTAAGCATGAAATTGTTAATCTGCCTTCTGCTTCAACTCTGGCTATTCTGCGGCGGGATATGGGGACTCGTCAACCGGCTCCAAAGGCGATCGCCTTGTTTGCCGATCCTGTTTTTAGCACTGATGATGAACGGCTCAAAGGCACGAGTACATCGCCTGTAGCCAAGAATCAAACTGTTGAAAATCTGCCAGTGGAAGCGCAACAATTACAGAGATCGGCATCAGAGGCTAATATTTATTGGACTCGCCTACCTTTCTCGCGAACTGAAGCTGAGCAAATCCTGGCTTTGGTTCCTGATGATTTGGAAAAACAAGCGTTTGACTTTACGGCTAATCGTACCACGGCAACCGCTCCCGATTTATCTCAATATCGCATTGTTCATTTCGCTACCCACGGATTTGCTAATAGCAAACATCCAGAATTATCGGGATTGGTGCTTTCTTTAGTTGATGAGAAAGGCTCGTTACAAAATGGCTACTTGCGACTGAATGATATTTTCAATCTCAATTTACCGGCCGAATTGGTGGTGCTGAGCGCGTGTCAGACGGGTTTGGGAAAAGACATTAAGGGAGAAGGGTTGGTGGGTTTGACGAGAGGGTTTATGTATGCGGGGGCGCCGCGTGTGGTGGTTTCTCTGTGGAGTGTTGACGACCAAGTAACTTCTGAGTTGATGACACGATTTTACAAAAAAATGCTCCAAGATAAATTGGCGCCTGCTGCGGCACTGCGATCGGCGCAAATCGAAGTGCTACAGGTTTCAGAATGGCAATCTCCTTATTATTGGGCTGCTTTTGGGCTGCAAGGAGAATGGAATTGAGTGCGCTTCTGGCGGGAGAGGGGGAGAAAGTGGGGGAGTGCGACATGAAGAAAATATTTCCTTCTTGCTTCTTCCCTCTTCCTTGTTCCCTCTTCCTTCCAGATCCGATATTAATCGCCGACTTCCCCGACAACCTCCGCAGCAGCCTGAGTTTCGAGCCAGAGTTTGAGCAGCAAGAGCTCTGCCCGATCGCCCAACACAGTCGCAAACACGCCGTCAGCCCCCTCAGACTCGCCAGAAATCCACGTACCGCGCAAAGTAACTTCTACAAAGTCAGCATCAGCAACACAAAGGGCGATCGCATCATTGTCGTTTCGGCGCGCCTCAGATTCCAATAGAGGCAGCGCCGGCAAATTCGCGGGCAGCAAAAATGCCGCAGTGCTCGGTTCGACGCTGATGCTTTGACCAACTCGCATAGCCAGCACCACTCGCAGCGCCACTAACTGTTCGGGAGATTGAGCCAAACGCTCTAGGTTAAAGCCCGTTTCAGTATAAGTCAACTTCAGCATATTGACAGCCCTAAATTTGGAATTGAAAGTTAAAAATTGGTAATTGAAAATTGGCGATCGGGAATTGGGGATTGGGAATTGGGCATTGGGCATGGGGCATTGGGCATTGGATAGGTCGGAATGAAAAGTTTGCTATTCCGAACTAAAATCCTTTTCAATTACAGGACTGAATTAGCTATTAACTATTAGCTATTACCAATTACCAATTACCAATCCCCCATGCCCCATGCCCCATGCCCCATGCCCCATGCCCTATTCCCCAATTTGGTATTCGTGCCAAAACAGTTCGGCAAAAGCAACAGTGGGGTGTATGGGGGCCTTCGGCTTAGTTCGCAGAGACATTCCAGCTTCTATGGGAGTTCGATCGCCCTTACGAGAGTTGCACCGTTCGCAAGCAGTCACCACATTGTCCCAAGTATGCGGGCCGCCCTTCGATCGAGGCATCACGTGATCCAGCGTCAAATGCCGATTGCTACCGCAGTATTGGCAAGAATGAGCGTCGCGGCGCAGAACTTCCCGGCGATTAACCGGGGGTACTTTCCACAGGCGTTCCCTGTTACCAAAAGTCAAGCGGATTTGTTCGGGTACGTGGATGCTGGTGCTGGGCGATCGCACCAGCCAGCCGTTGCCAATGCTAAAATCAAGAGGTTCAGCCTTGCCTGTTACCAACAGTACGATCGCCCGTTTGATGTTGACACGGCTCATTGGTAGGTAATTCTGAGAAAACACCACCACAGATTGCCTCAATACATCAGTTACTACGGTCACGGCTTGCTCCTCCTCATTTGGATTTTAGATTTTAGATTTTAGATTTTAGATTTGGGATTTGGGATTTGGAATTTTCGGTGCAACGCCTGCATTGGCTACATCTGGTTTTTTCCCAGTTCCCCAAGCGGATCGAATTTCTCAAATATCCAATCAAATGCCCCCGCTTCTCTTACTTAGAAGCGGGGGCTAGAAAAACTGCGTTCATGCAAATTTTCATCCTGTCTTGGTACAGTAGTTTAGCTGTACCTCCCGCTTCGCGTCTCTCGATATGGCTGTGCCACTTGCCGACCGTGCTGGTCTACCTCGTTGTAATTAATTTCTGCAATTTCTCCTAATCCACTATAACCGGGTTTAATTAGGCCCAAGCCCGCCCACGAGGTCGCTGCGACAGTCGCAAAACCCGTGCTAAAGACGTGCCGTGACGACTCGGAGCGACCCGTGGGGCGATCGCACTTCAGTTGATAGGTGGAGTAGGTGGGGAGAAATTTCACAGCAGGCAGAAGGTGGTTAAGAGGCTTTCAATCTAGCTGTAAACATACTACACTGATATTACACATATGTCCACCCGTCACGGAGAAAAATTATGCATACCCTACCTAGAACCTCAACCACCGAAATGGAAGTGACCAGCATTCGACTCGAAAGAGAGCTCAAGGAGAGACTCAAAGAACTCGCGGGCAATCAAGGCTATCAAGCTTTGATTCGAGATTTGCTCTGGAATTACGTGCAGCAGAAGTCTGGAGAGTATCGGCAGATGTTTTCTCGATCGGATATTCGAGCTAGCATTAATGCCACAGCACAGCAGGAGGAACGCTGCGCGCTTACAGGAGAGTTGATCCGACCGGGCGGCCCGATGTTATTAGGCCTGACGATGCACGGCGAAATGGTGCCGCTGAGTATAGGGAGTATGGCTGGTTGACACTCCTGGGCCTGAAGGCATGAGGATTCTTCTATCTACGAGCTGACTTGCTCTAATTGGATTTCTCCAACGAAAGTAGAGGACAATTCTCCCGAAGCGTTATTTGCATCTAGTGCAAGAGTTCCGGTATGCCCTACCGTACTCAATCCCCGACTTAGGATTATTCTAGCTGCGTTCTCGTCTCTATCTAACAAGCACCCACATTTACAAGCGTGGGTTCTAGTAGATAGAGTTTTTTTGACAATTTCACCACAACTAGAGCATTCTTGACTGGTATATTGCGGATTTACCGCAACCGTTACCCGCTCGAATACTTTTCCAAAATATTCAAGCCAGACACGGAATTGATACCAAGATGCGTCGTTAATAGACTTGGCGAGACAGTGATTCTGCACCATATTTTTGATTCTCAAATCTTCGTAGGCTATCAAGTCGTTGGACTGAGTGACGCACCTTGCCAACTTTAGGGCATGGTCTTTACGTTGCCTGCTTATTTTGAGATGGCGCTTACCAAGAATCTGTCGAGCTTTGCCTCTATTCTTTGAACCTTTGACTTTTCTAGATACCCGACGTTGACTGCGTTTGAGAACACGTTCACCTTTCCTCAGAAACCTAGGATTTTCAACCTTGATTCCGTTTGAATCGGTGTAATATTCTTTTAGCCCGACATCCAATCCAATAGTATTACCTGTCGGCGCTGTATTTTCCTTTCGGTCAACATCAATACAGAACTGGACGTACACACCATCCGCACGTTTTACCAATCGAACCCGTTTTATTTGGTTGATTTGGTAAAAATGCAGGTCGCGTGTGCCTTTGAGTTTGAGTTTGCCAATTCCTTTTTTATCCGTGAAAGTTATCGACTTTCTGTCATCTGCAACCTTCCATCCGGTTGACTTGTACTCTACCGAGCGACAGTCTCGCTGGAACTTTGGATACCCTTTTTTACCAGGAATCTTCTTCTTGCAGTTTTCGTAAAATCGGGAGATAGCTGCCCAAGCACGTTCAGCACTTGATTGTCTTGCCATTGAGTTGAGTTCGTCAGCAAACGGAAACGTAGCTGCCAGTACAGCACAATATTTATTCAAGTCGTATTTGTTCTTTTTGGGATTGTCCATCCAATAGCGCAAACAGCTATTGCGGACAAATTGAGCGGTACGAATTGCTTCGTCTACTGCTTTGAACTGACTTGATTTTCCGTAAGATTTAAACTCAAAAACGAGCATGGCTCTACCTCCACTCTTATGCTACCGCAATCAGCACAAAACGGAGTATGGCGTAATGAAAAGTTACAATTAAAGCCGTCCTAGAAGGACGGGGTTTTCAACCCAGTTTTTTGATAAACCAGTTTATCGAAAATTTGTGAGAGCGATCGGCCTGGGGTGAAGGCCCCAGGCGCTGAAGATGGGTTTCCGAAGCATTTCAAGGAGATATATTTAACGAACCGCGAAGACGCGAAGTGCGCGAAGAAAGATGGAGAAGGAAGAAGATAGGCAATTTTAGCGGTTCGGGAGTTTGGTAATGCAGATCCGGAGGCTCGCCCCACGCGCGAGAAGAATGCTAAACTTTCCATCGGGCGTGCCGAACAGACGATCGTACATTATGATGAAAAAAATTAAAGTAATGCTGAAAAACCGCTACTTGACTGCTGCGAGTTCGATCGCCCTTCTCACAATTATTGCCGGATGTGCAGCTACTGAATCACCTCAACTTGCATCTCCCTCTCCTGTAGCTGAATCTTCCCCGCCGCCAGTTAAACCAAGTCAGCCTCAGCCCTTAATAGTCTCTGCTACCAATCCCGAAACCCCCACAAATACCAAAATCCAGCAATATCTCAACGGCTTGGCAGCCCAAGGTTTTGCCAAAGAAAACCAAGGCGTCTGGATGCAATCTGGCAATACTTTGCTAGCCAATCATCAAGGTACCGTTCCTCTGTCAGCCGCTTCTATTACCAAAGTAGCAACATCTCTCGTAGCGCTGCAACAATTCGGGCCGGAACATCAATTTATTACCTTAATTGGTACAACGGGAAAAATTGAAAACGGCGTATTAAAAGGCGATTTAATTGTGGGCGGAAGCGAAGATCCGTTGTTTGTTTGGGAAGAGGCGATCGCCCTCGGTAACGCCTTAAATCAAAAAGGCATCAAGCGAGTCAGTGGCAATTTGATAATTGTCGATAAGTTTTACATGAACTTTGAACTTGATCCCCTCAAATCGGGAGAATTGCTCAAACAAGGATTGAACAGTCAAATCTGGCCCAGGGAAGCCGCCGCCCAGTATCAAACACTGCCTCCAAATACGCCAAAACCCCAAATAGCAATTGAGGGTACTGTACAAGTTTTGTCAGCACCTCCCAATGACGTGCAGCCTTTAGTCAAACATTATTCTTTGCCCCTGGCTGAACTGATCAAAAAAATGAATCAGTACAGCAACAATCTCATGGCAGATATGCTAGCTGATACTGTCGGTGGCGCTAAAACAGTCGCGCAAAAAGCAGCAGCAGCAACCGGAGTTCCTCCCGCAGAAATTCAACTCGTCAACGGTTCGGGATTGAGCGAAGAAAATCTCATTTCTCCCCGGGCTGCTTGCGCGCTATTTCTAGCTTTAGAACGCTATCTTGAACCTTACAGCATGACAGTTGCTGATGTCTTAACTGTAGTTGGGAAAGATGAAGGAATACTGGCAGAACGGGCGCTTCCAAAATTAGCAGTAGTCAAATCTGGCACCTTGGATAATGTTAGCGCTTTGGGCGGAGCGCTGCCAACTCAAAAACAAGAAACTGTGTGGTTTGTGATTATGAATGGAGGGGCAAATGTCGAGACATTTCGCACTCAGCAAGAGGTTTTGCTGAAAAGCTTTTTGAATGAGTGGGGAAGTGTTCAAGTTTCGCCGCCGGAATTAACGCCAAATCCTGCTAGAAAGAGTAAGGTATCTCGCAGCGAAATTGTCAATTGATATCAATTCCGGTTGCACTCATACATGATTGTTGACTGTTGACTGTAGACTGTTGACTGTAGAAGGAGGGGTGGAAAAACTCAATGGTTGAGTGTTAAGTGTTGACTCGATTTTATTATTCCGATGCAACCGGAAACGATATGATTGGAGGCTTACGCATGGGGGCCCAGAAACCGGTTTTTTTTACAAAAAGACGCCTTGTCACCCGCAAATTCAGCAAAAAATCCGGTTTCTTTAGTTTGTAGGGTGTGTCAGCACAGAAAAGTGGAATTTTTAGCTAAAATAATGCAAGCTGATGCAACCTAGGAGTACAAACTAATTTAATTAGGGGTTTTTGCCCTAGCGACTACAATGCCGATCGCACTTTCGACTCTGCTAATATATCTCTGTAAGTCGTAAGCAACTGTTACCTCCCCAGCCGGCGAAGCGTGAATTAAACCCATATTGCCGTCCGCATTGCGGTAGACTAAACCTGTGTGGGTGACATCCAATCCTTTAACATCGGTGGCTACCGCTACAATATCCCCCGGTTTTAACTGAGAATAAACACTTTTTATCCGATTTGTGGGGATGTAATTAACAGGAGTTTTGGCTAAGTCTGCTTCTTGGCTGACTATGCACTGATAAGTTGCTTCGTCTTTGAGCATTTGCGGGTAACTGCTGCGGTGCTGACTCATGAAATTTAGTGTTTTATTCATGGGCACTCCGCCTAATTCGGCGGTGATATTTTCCACAGTTTGCCGTTTTTGATTGTCGTTAATCCAGTCGGAAAAATAGTGCAATCTGCTGCAATAACCGTTCATTTTACCGTTTAAATACCGCTGTTCTTCTATGCGATTTACAAAGTTTTGATAGTCGTAATCTTGTACTGCTACGCCCCTGGCGATCGCCAAAACGGTTTCTACAAATAAAACGCAATCAAATTTATTCAAAGTTACGATCAACTTTTCTTCGCCGGATTTGTCCAGCAAACCAGCGGCGTAGGGCTTCCCTAGGAAATTATTGGCGATCGCCTGGACGATTTCTCCGATCGAGCGATCGTGCAAATTTTGTTGTTTTGCATACTGTACAACCTGTTCAAAACGTGCTATGTCTTCAGGTTGTGCAGCGGTTTCTCTCTCCGTGTTATTTGAATTATTTGAGTCCGATCGTCTCGCCAGCACTTTCAGCAATTCGGAATAGGAAATTTCCGCTAAATTGTTGAAGTCCCACAACATACTCGGAAAACTGGAAACAGTTTGCTTGTTTGTTATCTCCAGATTTTCGCTTTTTCCCGTCAAGGAAAACGCTACATCCGCGCCCTGTCCTGCTGTTTGTCGATCGACAACATATCCCGTAGCAGATTGAGACTGAAATGCCCAAACATCAGGTATCAAAGAATTATTCACGCCGACGATCGCAAATCCCAAAACAGCCAGACTCCAAAAATTTCTCATGTTTTTCAAAGGATTTTGCTTCAACTCAGTGCTATCCTGAAAATTTTACAATTACTAGAAGTCTCAATCAGCCTAGTAGACAGATAAACTTGGCAACAGCGGACTAGATCGATACACTTGTCATTTAGATGCCGCCCTATTATAAACTGATCGTGCGAGTTTGATAGCACAAAACTGTAATGCAAGTAGAACGCCGACGCCGCCCCATCGGGCCGCAACCCCCAATCGAGTCCCGACGCCAAAGCACCGAGCGCCCATTCCAGTCCCGACGCCAAAGCACCGAGCGCCCAGTGCTATCTCGTCGTCGCCCAATCCCGACCCGACGCCCCATAGACCTCTTGCAAAAGTCGCTCTCAATTCTGGGAATTATCTGGGTTAATCTGCGTTCATCTGCCTTGTATCTGCGGTTGACCGATCGAGCAAAGATTCATGCAACAGGTCTAATCCAATCCCGACGCCAAAGCAGCCAGCGCCCCGTCGGACGCCGACGCCAAAGCAGCGAAGGCCCAGTGCCATCTCGTCGCCGAGTGAGGACGAAATTTTCTCGGCTAAAATACCGTAACATTTTGTGTTTAATCGCCGGGGCGATCGCGATCGGTTGGATTGTCACAATACCGTTCAGAATTCGCCGTGCCCCAGAACCGCCAGTCATATTGCCTCAACAGGCCGTCTCGCCTCAAGAAACACTCTCGCCTCCGACAATTGAACCATCGGAAAATTTAGCCGATCGTCAAAGCGAGCCTACCTTTAGCTACAACATCAAAACACCTCCCAATCCAGTTTACTCTCAAGAATTGCAAGGGATTGTTGATGAATCTGTGAAAATTGCAACCAGCAAAGGACTGCCTGCTGAACGGCTATCAATTAGCTTATTTGATGTCAGCAATTCCCAAAGTCACACATTTGCCGGATATCAAAATCAAACTCTCCGATTTCCCGCTAGCGTTGCCAAGTTATTTTGGATGGCAGCGTTTTACGCAGCCATAGAAAAAGGCATCATTACGCAAAGAGAATCTGCCTTTAAAAACGACCTAGAGCAAATGATGCGCGTCTCCAATAACGATGCTGCCAGCCGACTTTTAGACAAAATCACAGATACAAAATCCGGCGGCAGGCTCGCAGGAGAAGAGTTGCAAACCTGGCTGAAAAAGCGCACTCAAATTAACACATTTTTCCAGTCGGCCGGCTACAATGATCTTCGTATAAGCACCAAAAATTATCCCATATACTATTTAAGACAAGAAGGGCCAATCGGTCGCGACTTGCAATTGCGGGGCGATGCTTCTGTGCCGATTCGCAATCAAGTAACTACCGACCAAGCAGCCAGATTAATATATGAAATCTATACTAGGCAAGCGGTTTCCAGCGTCGCCAGCCGCAAAATGGCTTACTTGCTAACGAGAGACTTAGACCCCAAGGCTTGGAAAAAAGACCCTCTCAACTCAATACAAGGATTTCTCGGCGAATCTTTACCACCTAATATTTATTTTGGTTCCAAAGTAGGCTATACTTCCAAATCCCGCAGCGAAGCGGCATTTGTGAGAACTTTAGACGATCGCGCCATTTATATCTTAGTTGTTTTCGCAGACGATCCGGCTTATGCCAAGGACGAAACAGCATTTCCGGCAATTTCCCGATACGTTTTCGATCGGCTAAACGATCGTGGCCCCAGCACTTTGCAGTGATATGGAGTAGTGCCTGTTGACTGTTGACTGTTGACTGTTAGTCGAAAAACTGAATGATGGTTAGATGCAATCGGGTAGCATCGGAATTATTCGTCTCTCTGTTCTCTTCCTCTGTTTTCTCTGCGTCAACAGCGGTTTAATCATTCCAATGCAACCGGATTTGATATGAGTGTTGAATGTTGACTCGATTTTACAATTCCGGCGCGGTCAGAAGTGAGATTATGCACAAACAACTGTTTCTGCGAAAAATGGGTACTGGCGGCCAAAAAAAACAATTTTTTGACCACAACTCTATGCTTTTAGGTTAGCTAAAACCCGCATAAATAAATCCGGTTTCTGATATCCTATGATACTATGTCCGGCCCATTACCCTTAATAGGGTAAGGGCGGGTTCACGAAAAATATCTGCCAATAATTGACAATCTCAAAAACCCGCCCTTTTAATCACGGTCACTCGATCAGACATGATATGAGCAAGTGCTAATTAAGTTTGTCGTAATGAAGTCGTTTTTCTCTCGTCTGCCAAGCGCTAACTCTAAACGGTGAGTTTAACAATTGATTTACTGGATACAATTTAACTGGGGCGAAAGGATTCGAACCTCTGAATGGCTGGACCAAAACCAGCTGCCTTACCACTTGGCGACGCCCCAACGTCTCAACATTTAATATAGTAACACCCAGACACGGGAATCTGTCAAGCATTTTGACAATAAAATTTAAAAAATGTTTTTGGAACCCGTCGCCTGCAGGTTTATGCTTTGCTCGCAGGGGGGCGAGCTACCGGGATTTCAATCCTGAAATCCGCTCCCTGTCCCGGTTCCGAGATACACTTCAAACTTCCTCCGTGTTTTTCCACCACTATCTGGTAGCTGATAGACAAGCCGAGCCCCGTACCCTTGCCTACAGGTTTAGTGGTAAAGAAAGGGTCAAACAAGTGGCATTTAGCTTTTTCGGGCAATCCGGGCCCGCTGTCTTGAATCCGAATCACCACAACTTGACCCCTCGACTTTCCTGACTCATCAGCCTCCGAGTCTGGGTTCACCACCGCCGTCGAGATTTTGATCGTCTTGGGCGGAGGCTGATTTTCCAAAGAGTCGATCGCATTCGCCAAAATATTCATAAATACTTGGTTGAGCTGTCCGGGATAGCACTCTACCTTCGGCAAGTTGCCGTAGTCTTTAATTACCTCAATTCCCGGCACTAGCCCGTTTGACTTCAAGCGACTCTGCAAAATCAGCAGCGTGCTGTCAATCCCTTCGTGAATGTCCACCGGCTTCATCTCGGCTTCGTCGTGCCGTGCGAAGTTCCGCAGAGACAGGACAATTTGGCGGATGCGTTCAGTTCCCATCTCTATTGAAGACAGAATTTTCAGCAAATCCGGCACTATGAACTCAACATCGATTTCTTCGTTTTTGTCGAGTATTTCGGGGCAAGGCTCGGGGTAGTGCTTTTGATACAAGTGCAGCAAATCCAGCAGATTTTTCATGTACTGCTTGCAATAAGTCAAGTTGCCGTAAATAAAATTAACCGGATTGTTAATTTCATGGGCGACGCCGGCGACCATTTGACCGAGAGAGGACATTTTTTCGTTTTGGATGAGCTGAGCTTCTTTCTGCTGCAACTGCAGCAAAGTTTCCGTAAGTTGGCGGGCTTGAGTTTGAGCTGCTAAGGCTGCCGCCCGGGTTTGGGCGTAGAGTTCGGCTTGGTCGATCGCGATCGCCAATTGATCCACCACCGCTTGCAGCAATTCCACTTCGCTCGTCGCCCAAGAACGGTGGCTGCTGTAATGGTTACAAACTACAGCACCCATTTGACCGGAGCGAGTCTTGACAGGCAGCAGCAGGTTAGAAACAATCCCGATACTGCTCAAAAAAGCTCGCGTGGGCGGTTCGATGCACAGTGCTGTGGCAGTGTCGCCGAGCCGGAGCGTTTGGCGGTGGCTAATTTTCTCGGCCAGCAGGGTTACTTGTTCGATCGGGTATTCTGTAAGTCGGTCTTTCAGTTCGGGATTTGCCGCTTCGTGGGTGATTGCAAAGCTTGGCTGCCCGTCTCGCGAGATGGAATACCACAAAAAGTAGCACTGGTCAACCTGCAACAAGCTGCGAATTTCGTTGACAGCCGTATCTAAAATTTTGTCGAGATCGAGGGAATTCCGCATCTGGCTGGCGAGGCCGAAGAGCAGGGCTTCGCGGCGGCTCAACAATTCTTCTCGGGCAGTGACGCGATCGATCGCCACGGCGATGGCGTTAGCCATGCAGCCCAGAACTTCTAGCGCTCCCTCGCTTGCCAAAGCGTTACTGCACAGAGCCATCACTCCCACCAACCGATCCTCCACAATCAGCGGATAGGCGGCGCAGAGAGACGGGTTCGACAGTAGGCACACAGGAGCCGTTTGGAGGTTTCCGGCTTCTGTTCGCACCCAATCTTCTATTTCCCGTGCCCACTCTTGGCTGCTAAGTCCTGAATTTGCCTGCAATTCTAACCGCTCTGTCTGCTGGTTGAAAGTCCAGATGCTCGCCCCTGTGGCGTCGAGGTACTCTACCATTGCCTCGGTGCAGCGGTTGAGGATGAACGATATTTTCCCGCCTTGTCCGAGGGCTGCACCGACTTTAGCTTGCAGCGTTCCCAAGCGAGCTCGCTCTTTTAGGGACGCGGCCGTTAGTTGGCGATCGGATGTGTCGCCGGGGCTGGCAACGATTTCTCGGATTTGTTGGGTATCGTCCGCGCCCCCGATGCCCGCTGAAGCTTCCCACGCATATTGAGATTTGCCTGTTTCCCCCAGCGTCGGGAGCTTTTTTGTTTCGTATATTGTTGTCATGCTGCTCTGTGGCGTATGTACCGCACGCCAGCTCGATCGGGTCGAGCCAGAAACTAACTCCGAGATTTGCTGGCTGTCGGAGGTGATATCTTCTACCTCTGGCAACTGTTTCTGGGCTTTGACTAATTCCCAGCGCAGCTCCACCAAACTCGCAACTTGCCGACTCAAAGCTTGCATAGCTTCTATCGTTTCTTTTGTCAAGTCTCGCGGCACTGAGTCCATGACGGATAGCACTCCCAGCACATTCCCATCAGAGCTGACAACTGGGATTCCGGCGTAAAATTTCACGAAGGGGTAGAAAACGATCAGCGGATGCTCGCCAAATCTCACATCTGTGGAAGCGTCTCGAACAATGGCTGCAGGCAGTCCTTTAAAGGAATTTATAGGGAGTTCGATCGCCAATTCGGGAGCAACTGGCGGTTTTTGCAGGGGAATTGCCCGGTCAAATTCCGAGTTTGAGTTTGAGCCGACTGCGAACTCTTCGGGAATTTGATCCAGGGCGCGAGCGCAAAAATTCAGGTAACGGTGGGCCAAAGTTCGATCGATACCTAGCTGCGACTTCAACCAGTGGCGGTTTCCGTCAATCAAGCTCAAGAAAGCAATAGGAGTTCGGCTAAGCTGAGCTGCCAAACCTACCAAATTGTCCAAGCAAGCGTCTGGAGCAGAGCCGAGAAGCTGATACAAGTCAATGTTATGGAGCTTGAACACTTTTTTATCAAGAGGCAAGGGTGCTTTCATCATGTGTAACTGCCCGTCTAGTTGCTGGCAACCGCCCTTCTCAATACTTTCGAGAAAAACAAGCTATGAATTGTGTGATGGGAGACTGTGGGCGCAAATTCGGCGCAGGCTGCTTGCGCCAAATTCCGACTAACCTCTTGACTGATCTGGAAACTTTTGGGTTATGGGAGTTAGAGCACCCCAGATCTAAGACTATATAAATTATACTTCCAGTTGACTATGCTTTTGAATACCTCCGGCTCTCTAAATCTAAGAGCCTCTGTTGGGAGGAAGCCGCTTTCCCAAATATATGACTATTGCTTACCTTTAATTTTTTAATCAGTTTAATTGTATTTTAACAGACTTGTCTAATCGTGGGTAGCTGGCTTGCTGGTAGATTTAAATCAGGGGTTTGTGCCACAATACCAGTGTCCTTTACCGAGCTGTGCCGATTCCGACCGTTCAACTACAGTTAGGAGATGAATTACAAAAGATTGGTAAGATGTTAAACTTTGTAACAAGAGTTGTTCAAACTCGACCTTTTAGGGTTTATGGGCCCGGATGCACATTTTGCAACTGTTGTAATTGCCGATCGACCACTCTCCCAATCCCTTTTTTTGGGCTTGAGGTAAAAAAAACCGGGCTAAAGTTTCAACTAACGCTCCAACGGGGTTGACAATTATTGCACAGAGACAACTCTCAAAAAATGACGGCGGGAATTATGTTTGGTATTTTCAACAACTATAAATAAACAGGGAGAAGAATATGTCTGCAAGTAGCAGTCAAGTACCAACTATTTTGGCAGTTGATGATAGCGTCGTGATGCAAGGACTTGTTAAACAGGCCTTAAGCAAAGAGTTTCGAGTTCTCGTAACCGACAATGCAGTGGATGCTTTGTCAACGATTTATCACGAACAAATTTCGGTTTTGTTGCTCGATGTTTCGATGCCTGGTATTGACGGATTGGAACTCTGCCGCACGGTGCGGAGCTTGCCTCAGTTTCAGAATTTGCCGATCGTAATGCTGACAGCGCGAGATGGAGCCTTTGATAAGGTACAGGGGCGTTTGGCGGGAGCAACAGAGTATTTAACTAAGCCTTTTGATGCTGATAAGTTACGCGAGGTAATTGGTAAGTTTATCAAAATCAAATAATCGGAATAAAAAAAATCAGTTTTGAGTAATTAATGAAGTAATTTGAGTAATTAATGAAGTAAAAAGTTTGGCTCGCGCTCTCTGATCCTCGACTTCTTTAACAAGTCGGGGGGCGGGGTATTCTGCACTATTTGCGAGGTAAGCTGTTGGGCATCTAAATTGTATTTTTTGGGCGGGCGAGACGCCCACCCCACAAGACTTTTCTTAAATTTGACTCTACAATTTAAATGCACTTCAGCTTAAGTCCTAAATTTTTAATTTAGCCAGGAGTAGGGGAGCGATCGCACTGACAGGTAGAACATATTGGGCGGCACCGAGGGCGATCGCCTCCTTGGGCATTCCGAAGACAATGCAGCTAGCTTCGTCTTGGGCGATTGTCAACCCCCCTTGTGTGGCGATAGCCAACATTCCGTCAGCACCATCTCTACCCATTCCTGTCAGCAAAACCCCCGCTGCTGCCCGACTATAAAAATTAGCTACCGACTTAAATGTCACCGTTACAGAAGGGCAGTGTCCCGCGACATGAGCCGATTCTGAATAAACAAATCGCCCTTGAGAGTCCAATTCTAAATGACGTTTTTCCGGCGGGAAATAAACAGTCCCTGCTTGTGGCAATTCCCCAAAAGAAGCTATCTTAACAGGCAGTTTTGATTCATTACCTAGCCAATCAACTAATCCTTGCAAAAAACCTTCACTGATGTGCTGGACACAAATTATAGGCACTGGAAAACTAGCCGGAAGTTTAGAAATAATCGTGTACAGTGCTTGCGGCCCCCCTGTTGAAGCCCCTATAGCCAATACTTTAATAGTTGGAGATTTAACATTTTCGTTGGAGAACTTGTAATTAGCAACTGGTGCTTGGTTGATTTTTACAACTTGATTATTATTATATTCTGTTGGGATCTTTTTTTGATGCCGTGTAAATACTTTAACTCCTGAGAGGATTTTAACTTTAGCTATTAATTGATTGGCGAGGCGAGCGTAATCAGATACCAACCCGCCAATCGGTTTCGGAAAAACATCCAATGCACCAGCCTTTAACAGTTGAAATACATTCTGAGTATCATTCGCTTGCACTGAAGCACTAATTACTAAAATGGGTAGCGGATATTTCTTCATTACTTCTTCCGTAAATTCTAACCCGTTCATTGGTACCATGTTCAAATCCGTACAGATTACTTGGGGCTGAAGTTTGGGGATTAATTCTAGCCCTTCTAATCCGTTGCAAGCGGTTCCTACAACTTGGATGTCTGGCGAGGACTCAAAAATTCGTTTGAGGACGAGCGTAACTACTGGAGAATCTTCAACTAACAATAGTTTAATGGGCGATAACATCAGTTTGCTGGGAAATGGGGAATGGGGAACGGGAAATGATAAATTCGGCATCCATGCACGGGGAATTTTTCACTAGACACAGGGCATTGGGCCTTGCTAATTGGTAGTAAATAACAAATAGCTAATAACTAATGACTAATGACTAATGACTAATGACTACACTAACCTTTTTAGTGTCTCTACCAGCACATCTTGATTGAAAGTACCTTTAGGAATATAAGCATTTGCCCCCGCATCAGCACCTCTTTTTTTATCTTCATCGGATGCCAAAGATGTCACTAAAATTATCGGCAACTCACTGTATTCTTTTTGCTCCCGAATCTTAATAGTCAGGGCCAAACCGTCTAAATTGGGCATTTGTATGTCAGAAATCACAGCATCAAAATCGCGAGTTTTCAATTTATGGAAAGCATCCAACCCGTCTACTGCAGTCACAACTTCGTAACCCGCACCTTCCAGGATGCGTTTTTCTTGAGTGCGCGTGGCGATCGAGTCTTCTGCTAATAGTATAACTTGTTTTCTGCTGGCAGTCTCAAGTTGCGATCGCGCACTCCCAACCCCACGAGACGAAACTTGCTGGCGTACAGATTTTATCAAATCGTGGGGATTGAGTACCATACAAACTTCCCCAGTAGCGAGAATGGTGGCACCCGAAACATTTCGCACCCGTTTCAGCAATTGACTTTGAGGTTTCATCACCACATCCTGTTCGTCTATCAAAGCATCTACAAATAATCCCAATCTTTCCTCCCCTACTTTCAAAACAATACAAGGCATTTTTGAAGTGGAATTTACGAAGTATTTTTGATTTTTTATCAGACTTTCACTCCCGGTTTCCTGTCTCAAATACCGATTCTTTTGCCAGCCTTGTCTAGTGTTTAATTCTAGTAAATCTGTCAGATGAGCAACTGACAGAGGCTGACCCTTTGAAAGTATAGTTTCCTTACCTTCTATAGCAAATATCTCAGACGGAGACACCTGTTGTGCCGTGTCTACAAACTCGACTGGCAGAGCATAAGGAATGTCTTCAACTACGACAATTAATACATTTGCTGTAGCTAAAGACGTGCTGATTTGCAGCCTCAAAGTGCATCCTTTTCCAGGCAAAGACTCTACTTGAATACTACCTTTTAGGGCTTCAACATTAGTGCGAACTACATCTAAGCCCACCCCGCGGCCCGAAACTTCGGTAACAAATTTTTTGGTCGAAAAACCCGGAGTAAAAATTAAAGATTGTACTTGATTTTCTGTCATTTCTGCCAGTTGTTCAAGCGTACAAAGATTACGTTTGACAGCCGTTTGTTTAATGCTCTCTAGATTTAGTCCCCGGCCATCATCAGCAAGTTCAATAATAATATTGCTAGCAATATTATAGCCTTTGATTCGGAGAGTAGCCACGGGAGGTTTACCTAGTTGTTTCCGCTCCTCAACAGTTTCAATACCGTGGTCGATCGCATTTCTAATCATGTGCATTAAAGGGTCTTTCATTTCCTCTAAAATGCGTTTATCGGCTGTAGTTTCGCCTCCTTCAATCACTAATGCAACTTCTTTCCCTTCCCGTTTCGCTAAGTCTCGAACAGTTCGAGGAAATAAATTAAAAATAGTAGACAAAGGCAGCAGTCTCAGAGTGCGAATTCCTGATTCTAATGCCTCGGCGATTAATTCGAGTCTGGCAGTATCTTCATAAACTCGATTTCTCAAGCGGTTGACTAAAGTTCCGAGACGTTCTAAACGTTCTTCTGTACGTTGATAGTAATCCTGCAATTGGCTAAATTTACCGTTGGCTTTAATACCGTTTTCATCTATTTGCATCCGATCGAGAGTCAAGCTCGTTACAAAATATTCTCGGCTCCACTCTTCCCACAAAGTTGTAATTTGTTCGAGCTCTGCAACTCGGTGTCCTAGCCGAGTTTTTGTGACAGTAAGTTCCCCTGCTTGAGTCATTAAATCGTCTAAATTTTGAGTAGCAACGCGAATGGTTTCAATGCGGTAAGATGAGGTAGAGGATGCAGTAACTGCCGACTGCGACGCCGACGCAGGGGCGGGTTCAGAAGGTGCAGGCAAGTTGTGAGCTTGCAGTGGAAATTCGGGCTGGGATTGTCGGGGTAAAAAAGAGGAATTCTTCTCTAAGTTAACGACTTCTGAATTTTCAACGTTGGTTTCTGGTTGTTGGGTAGGAGGCTCAGTAAATTGCGGTTCTACCAACGGTTGTTCTGGTACTGGTGAAGATGATGGCTCTACTATTGAGGCGGCCGCCTGTGGCTGTAACTGACTAGAAGCACCCATCATGCTAGCGAGGATATAAAATGTATTAATGCCGGAATCTTGGCCGGTAACGGCTTCGTTAACGAGTTTGCGGATGGCCTCTAAACCTTGCGAAAGTCGATCGCTAATATCTGAATTTAGTGGAGTTTCTCCCCGCTTGACACCTCCCAAAATATGCTCCATTTGATGAGCTAAAGATGCTACATTTTTTACTCCCAGCATCCCAGCATCACCTTTAAGAGAATGGGTTTCCCGCAACAATTGTTCTAACTTAGCGAAGTCGTCTGGATGTTCTTCTAAGTACAGCAATCCGTCATCTAGTTTCTGTAAGTGTTCTTGACTAGCGACTTTAAATACATCTCGAAGTTCTTGATCTTCAATCATCATATATGTTTTTGAGTAAGAGGTAATTGAGCATGGCTCATGGGCAATTGGTAATGATAATTATCTTGACTACTCAGTTGATTGCTAATGACTAATGACTAATGACTAATGACTAATGACTAATGACTAATGACTAATGACTAATGACTAATGACTAATGA
>NZ_JAUBOZ010000116.1:0-22909 GCF_036700475.1 Microcoleus sp. T2B6
TACTTAAACGGCTTAATTGGTAATCAGGTAAAACCTGCATGAGTATAATTGCTCACTGCAAAAGTGACATGCTCCCAACACAGTCCCCCTGCGCCGACTAAATCATAAAGGGGGTATTAAAGCCGGATTTAGTATCAGAAGTGCAAAATTTATAAATTCATGCTGACACGGATTCCAGCCAAGCTATCAAATCCTGTTGACTGGTAAAATCTAGCAAGATTTCTCCTAAATCCTCTAATTGTTCGAGAGATAACTGCTGGATGCGAGTTTTAATTTCTGGTGGGATTTCGCCAGTGCGCCGCGCGACTTGACGCAAGATTAATGCTGTTTGCCCCTCAATTATGCCTTCTTGGCGACCTTCTTGCATCCCCTTAATAACAGCACCGCGTTGGTCTTCAAAAAACATTTCCCGCTTTTCCAATTCCTCTAATTCCTTAAGGGTTAAATTAGTTCTGCTGGCGATGGAAAAAGCTGTTTGAATTTCGGGAATTGATGCAAATTTTTCAGGCATTTCATCGAAGAGGGGAGCATTTTTGATAAAATAAATCCAGCTTTGAATTAGGTTTTCGATTTGTTCTAGTTCTTTGTTAAACTTGGGAAGTTCGACAAACACTAATTCGATTTCTCTGTTATAATACTCGAAGTTTTCTTCGAGTTCTTTAAATACAAAATGGGTGAGAAATTTTTCGGTATTTTCAAATAGAATAAAATCTGTAATTGTTAAAGCAATCAGAGGATTTAATTTAGAGTATCCTTCCCTGGGTCTGAGTTGAGTTGCGTAGGTTTTGGCGGCATTGTACACTACCCGTTTAGTAAAAGCTTCTACATTTATTACCTGCATTTCGATAATCACAGTTTTGTTGCCTGTAATTTTGGCTTTAACATCCAGGTAAGTATCTTTTAATCCAGTAACGCTCGGCGCGGCGTAAGGGTCAATAATTTCTAAGTCTTCAATGGTAGGCTGTGCGTCATAGAGCATAGCATTGAGGAAGCTAATCAAAATGTCTTTGCTCTGGGGCGAACCAAAAATTTTTTTGAAACCAAAATCTGTTTTAGCACTGATGAAAGGCATAATTAATAGTGGGTAATTGGTAATTGGGGGGTTTAAATCACAAAAGTCCTTCCATTTCTAAGTCTTCAATTATCTGCAATCCGCGCGGGTCGCCAACTCGCAAAAGTGAAGATTTAGCATCTTCCCGCACGCCCATATCTTCATCTTCTTCTAAAGCTTCAATCAAACCGTCGATCGCCCCAGCGTACACTATATTATTCGGCAATTCGCGGGCCAGTTGCCCGATCGCCCAAGCGCAGTTGCTCCGCACAGCAGATACAGGATCTCCCCGCAGCGCTTGAATCAACGGTGGAATCGCCGCAATCACCACATAGTAACCAACTTTTGCCATTTGACCCAGAGAACTCGCCGCCCACAAACGCACCGCCGAAATATCTGTTTTTAGAGCATCAATTAAAGATGGCAAAGCGCGGTGATCCCTGCAATTTCCCAAGGCCCAAACTACCCCTTTGCGAACGTAACCGTTCCAGTCGCAGTTAAGTTGAAGAATCAGGGGTTCCACAGCATCGGGGCTCGGATTTCGCCCCAAAGCATAAGCCGCGCTCACCCGCACCAAGGGGCAACCGTCTCTCAATAAATTAATTAAATGCGAAATTGCTCGATCGTCCTGCACTTCGCAAAAAGCCCGCGCCCCAATCATCCGGTGCTGAGGTTCCGGGGATTCCAGCAAAGGCAGCATTTCATCGGGATCTGGCAGCGGGGGTTCGGAGTCATAAATTTGCTCCAAAGGGCTTTCCAGTTCCGTGTCAGTATCAAGGGCGTTGGAGTAGTCGTTATTGTTCATAAAAAAACTTTACCGCACAGAGGATGCTCCTAAGCAACTCAGTCAGTAGTCAGCAGTCAGCAGTCAATAATTGTAGGGTGCACGCGCAGTACCTTACTACTGAGATATTGCACCATTGTCAGCAACAGGCTTTTCGGCCTGTTCCACAACAGATAAATTTTCTTGTGGAACAGGCCGAAAAGCCTGTTCATAAAAGGCTAATGGAGAATGGTGCAACATATGACTTACTACAAACAAATTCCTCTGCTGTCACCTAAGTTGGTAGCGAGGACTTCAGTCCTCATAATTGCTGTCACCTAAGTTTGTAGTGAGGACTTCAGTCGTCATAATTTGGATGAATCAGGACTAAAATCCTTACTACAAAGGAATATCTCTGCTGTTACTTAAGTTTGTAGCGAGGACTGAAGCCCCCCTAATTTGGATGAATCAGGACTTTACCCCTGATTCCAAACCAGTAGAATTTATATTTCAAAGGGATTTGAGCATCGAGAGGGAATGAGTTTGATAGCCTAATTTTTGATAGAGATTCACCGCAGGCTGATTGCTCAGAAATACTTGCAAACCAATTTGCCGATCGCCCCTTTCCCGCGCCCAATTTTCAGCATGAATAACTAAAGCTGCACCGACTCCTAAACGGCGATGTTCCGGTGCGACGTACAGCAAAAAAATGTGAGCGTAGCGTTCTCCGGTGGTTTGGTCGATCGCATTTCCCAACCACAAACATCCGACAACCGATTGGAGATTTTGGGCTTGAGATTGGGGATTGAGATGCTGCGAGGGCAGCGCCGCCAAAATTTCTGCCTCTTCCTGGCTGTTTTTCTGGCACTCTACCCACCAAACCGGCGTCTGGTTAGAAAAATACTGCTCGACAGTTTGAGCCAAATGTCCCAATTCCCGATCGGGGTAAAGCTCTTGGTAAGTCCGGTGCATAAACTTTACCAGTTTTGCTCGATCGAGTCCCGATCCTGAGCGCAGCCGGTAGCCCGGTATTAGTTGAGCAGACATCAGATCAGCGGACACGGAAAGCTGAATAATTTAGCCCCAAGAAAATTGGGTTCACTACTGCCGCTTGCTTTTGGGGGATCGCTTCCTCAATCGGTGCGGGGGCCGCCATGTCACCAGGCAAAAAGATGCGAGCACTGACTGCTACCAGAGCCGCGAAAAATACTAATACCGCTATAAATGGAGCAATGTATTGACGAATGATACCCATAACCGCAAAAACTTTATTCTTGAGTTGATATTATCAAGTGTACCATACAAATCTTGTCAGCTATAATGGTTGATTGGACACTTAGCTCAAGAATAGAGCGATCGCAAATACCAACAAACAGAAAATCTAATATTATGAGTGCCTCGCCTGCTGTTTATGAAGCTCTAGCTAAATCAATTGTTTTTTTGAATCAAAAGCCGAGCGCGGCAAATGAAGTTTCCGGTTTCCTGGATACTAATGGCTACTATATCGATCGCATATTCGACGACCCCGAAACAAACTTTTATGCGATCGGGTTCGGTTCATCCAATCCCGAAAACCCGCCCGCCCTCGTATTAAAAGGTACAGACTTCATCGACGGCGACGCTATCTTTTCCGACTCGCGGGACATTGGTTTACCTGAATTTGAAAAAAACAAAGATACTATCAAAAATTGGCTCACAGAAATCGGTCAAAATACTGGTAAAAACCCCAACAAATTATTGCCCGATGTCATCGGACACAGTTGGGGCGGAGCCGTCGCTCAAATTCTAGCAACCGAATACACATCTCTGACCGGCGATATCTTTACTTTCAACTCTCCGGGAGTATCAGCGAGTACATTCAACACTTTTCGGAGAAATCTCAGTAGGGCAGGCAACAAAAATGTCACTCACTACATTGTCAGCGGAGATGTAGTCAGCTTGTTTGGCGAAGCATTTATTCCGGGTAAAGTATTTATCCAAAGCTTTACAGACCCGAGTATTAATCCCTTAACTGTTTTGGCAAAACATCGAACTGAAAATTTGTTAACTACTCCGCCCGTGGGTTTTTTGCAGAGGCAAATTTCCGTAGAACAATTAAACAGTCCCGAATTTACTTATAACAACGATTCAGATTTTAACGAGTTTATCGCTGCGATGAATTTGGCCCTGCCCAATGTGTCAGTAGCCATCAGAAGCAGAGGCGGTGCAGAGAGTGTGAGAACAGCACCAGAATTTTCTTTTGTGCAGTTAATCAGAGAAATGCAATACGGTTTAGCTCCCTTACAACCGAATTATTTATCAGGGGACGCTCGCAACAATACTGCTACGGGGGGCCCTGGAGAGGATACAGTTATCGGCAACGGCGGTAACGATACTCTCAGAGGCAATCGAGGTAATGACAGCATCATCGGTGGTGATGGCGACGATTTCTTGTACGGCGGCAGAGATAACGATTATTTCGAGGGTGGCGACGGAAACGATTTGGTTTCCGGCGAGTTTGGCAACGATTTTTTAATTGGTGGTGCGGGGCGCGATCGCTTTGTATTGGAATCAGGTGGCGGAGCCGATGTGATTGTCGATTTTCAAGATAGTGAAGATTTAATTACACTGTCGCGGGGTCTAACTTTTCCTCAAATTAGAGTAACCCAAGCGGGTGACGGAGCTTTAATTACTATCCCGGTTACTGGGGAAATTCTTGCTACTCTCAGAGGCGTAGTTGCCAGCGATCTTACGCGGGTAGATTTTGTATAGCTTGGGGGCGATAAAAAATTGTAGTTTTAGTGGCGCGAAACCGGGGTGGGTTTTGTAGGAAAATTGTTTTTACCCACAAAAAATGTCTGCTAAATCTGCCCCTACAAAGCAACGAAATATGACCAATTAATATGGTTAATAACCGGAGTTTACAGTAAAATTAATTAAGTAGCTTAAACACTAATTCCCAATCTAACGACAGGAAATAAAAAAATATGCCCTCCTCTCCCGCCGCTTACGAAACTATAGCCAAGCAACTTGCTTACATAGATAACAACCCCCAGTCTCAAACTTTAGTTCAAACGGGTTTGACCGCTGCTGGCTACCAAATCGATCGCACCTTTGACGATCCCGGAACTGGATTTCACGCGATCGGCTTAATTTCCACCACCCCAGACAAACCGCCAGTTTTGGTATTTCGCGGCACCGACTCGCCCACAGACGATCTTGCCAACGCAGACAAGCGCGGCGTCGGTTTCAACCAATTTGAAGCCAACAAACAGGCATTAGGAAATTGGCTGACACAAATCGGTCAAGACACAGCAAAAAACCCTCGTCGCTTGCCCCCAGACGTTCTCGGACACAGCTTGGGCGGTGCTTTAACGCAACTAGCCGCAACAGAATTCACATCTGCGATCGGAGATGTTGTCACCTTCAATTCCCCGGGAGTTGCTCAAAGTACAGTCAATTCATTTAAGCAGAAAGCCGGTGCGGGAAAAAATGTAACTCACTACATAGTTAGCGGCGATTTTGTGAGTTTGGGAGGAGAAGCTTTTCTCCCCGGAAAAGTAGTTCTTCAAACATTTACTAACCCGATTATCAACCCACTACTTGTCTTGGACAAGCACGGCAAAAGCGGTTTGTTAACTTCTCCACCTCCCGGCTTGACTCAGGCCGAAATCTCTGTAGACCAGTTGAACCGCCCTGATTTCACTTTTACAGATTCAGATTATTTAGAACTGTTAGCTGGCTTAGACTTTGCATTACCAGAATTTGGAGATGCGCTGCAATCGCGCAGCACAGTAGAGCAATTGAGAACCACTCCCGGAAAAGGCTTTTTTGGAAGTTTTAGGGCAATGCAAACTGCTCTAGATCTATCCCAAATTAATAATTTAGTCGGCGACGATGCCAACAATATAGCATCCGGTTTGGCAGGGGACGATATTATCACGGGGAATAGGGGAAACGACACTCTCAGCGGCAATAAAGGCAACGATATTATCAGCGGTGGCAGCGGAAACGACCAGCTATTAGGTGGCAAAGGGGATGACAATTTGAACGGGGCAGAAGGAGACGATACGCTCATTGGGGGAGCGGGTGCGGATCTCTTAATTAGTGGCACTGGACGCGACGTATTCGTGTTAGGAGCAGGTGCCGGTACAGATACACTTATAGACTTTCAAAAGGGTGAAGATTTAATCGGTTTGAGCCGAGGTTTGAGCTTCAACCAAGTGAGAGTTACTCCAGGGGATTTTATAACGACGATTGAAATTGCCAGTAACGGCGAAGTTATTGCCAGTATTGCTGGCCTTTCAAGTAGTCCGCTAACAGCTAGCGATTTTATTGCGATTTAGTTGGCGGCTGGCAATACAGATATTCGGTAGGGACACAACATTGTTGTGTCCTTATTTTATCTGAGGAAAACAAACACGGACAATTTATACTCTTCCATGATTAAAAACATCAATATTCCTGTAGGGAGGGGTTGACCGAAATCTCCAAAAGTAGTGCAGACATTGGTCAACCGGCGTTGCATAATTGCGGGATGATTTTGATTGCTTTGTGGGATGGGCGTCCCGCCCGTCCACTGTATTTTCACAGCAGGCGGGACGGCTAACCCCTACTCTCCACAAGAATCATCCTCAAATTGTGCAACGCGGGCGTTGCATAATTGCGGGATGATATTGATTGCTTTGTGGGATGGGCGTCCCGCCCGAAAGCGTGTATTTTCACAGCAGGCGGGACACCCCACAAGAATCATCCTCAAATTGTGCAACGCGGGTTTACCCGCCCCACCCGAATCTGATAATTATAGCGATCGAACTTGATATTAATCGAAATCGTCCAGTCCAGGTCTGGGCATGGATGCCAATTTTTTCTCATCGTCTAGGGGCAGAAAGAAAATCGTCAGCATACCGGGAATCACAGCCAGCGCGCTCATCAAAAAATAATTTTGATAACCGAGACTCGCCTGCAAGTAGCCGCTAAAAACGCCCGGAATCAGCACTCCTGCTGCCATAAAAGCCGTTGTAATTGCATAGTGAGATGCTTCGTATTCAGGGCGGACAGTCCGCATCAAGAACACTGTATAGGCAGCTACGCCAAGTCCGTAAGTAAATTGCTCGATCGAATTTACCACATAAGCCCATTCAATCCCCGGTTGATTGATTGCCAACAGCCAATACAGCACGTTAGTTGAATTTTGCAGAATTGCCGTCGGCCACATCCATTTTTTCAATCCTTGTTTGGCAATCAAATAGCCGCCCAGCAACCCTCCTATTAACAGAAACATTACCCCTAAAGTACCGGATAATAAGCCCATATCCGACGTAGAAACTGCTAATCCTCCTTTCTCAACTTTATCCATTAAAAATGGAGGAGCCATTTTAAACGTCAAGGCATCGCCCAAGCGAAAAATTAAGACGTAAGCCACAATCCAACCTATTTTATCTTGCTGAAAATAGGTTTTGAATGCTTCGATAAAGCTGGTTGTTCGTTGAGGAGTGTCGGATTCCAGATCGTAATTGCGAGGATAGGGAAGATACCACCGCTGAAAAAGATATATCAGCACAAACATAATCGCACAAATGCCAAAAGCTGTCGCCCATCCGTAGTTAAGCGCAGACACGCTAAAATCCGAACCGAAAAGTGACAGCGGAATGTTTTGATATATTTTGGTGTCACCTGTATTTCCAGTGACTAAATGCTGTTCTGCCAGTTTCCCCGCTAAGAACACCAATAAACCGCTGCCGGCAATGACAGCACCTCTATAAGCCGTGTTGCGAACCCCGACAAATAGTGCTTGTTGGTCTTTATTTAGAGTGTTTAAATAAAATCCGTCAATGGCGATGTCGTGAGTAGCTGACACAAAGGCGATCGCGGTAAAGATAACAAGCGATATAATAATCGGTGCGGGCGTCAATACACCAAAAGCCAGGAAAGCAAACAGAAAAGCACAAATGATTTCGGTTGTTAAAATCCATTTGCGTTTCGTGGAATACAAATCAACAACGGGCCCCCACAAACCTTTTAAAACCCAAGGAAAAGACAAAAGACTTGTCAATCCGATCAATTCGTTGCTGGTTCCCATACCTTTCAAAAAAATCACCGACATTAAATTAACGACGGTGTAAGGGAGACCTTGAGCGAAGTATAATACTGATACCCACAATCCAGCGTTATGCTTTTTTTCCATTGGAAAGATATTTTACCTAGTTACTTATTTGATTTACTGAGTGCGATCGACAATTCCGGTCAATTCAACCCCTGGCATCACAGTATAGCAATCTTAAATCATTCAGATAAATTTGTAGGGGTAGTGCTACCCCTACTCCCCGTGCCTACCCCCTATCTATCGGGGCAACCGGGCGTGGGATTGCCCCTACAATAATTACGCAAATCATTTAGGATTGCTATACTGTGATGCCAGTGGCTGCCATATAAATAGTGCATTTTAGCATCATTCATACTCAAAACTATTTTTATTTTTTGAATTAGCCTGCAAAAGATGTTCTCCGTTAAAATGAACGAGGTAAGCGCGAAGATTCTTGTCCCAGTCAGAAGTGTCATAAGTTCGCAGCAGTTCCAAAGCACTTTCTTCTATCTGATATGCAGTTTTTGGACTATTCACCGGACGTTCGGGACTGTCAGGATTAACAACAATTAAACCTGCATCTAGAAACTGATGCACCGTTTGGCGGCGCACAGTTTCCCGCGTATTTGGTGCATACTTTTTACCGTATTCCTGATCCATAAATTCCATAATTGGTGTGATTCCCCGAAGTGGAGATTTCGCCAATTCCCAAGCATCCTTTGGCTTGAGGTCAAGCAAAGCCAGAAGGGTTAAGGCGGAACGTTCGTTAACCTGACCTTTTGGAAAACCCAGCGCTGCAAGTATTTCTAGAGATTCATCAATACGGTTCTTGATTGTCATTGGGCTATTTTCTAACGGATTTGTTGCCTTCAGCAGTTGTCTCTCGACAAGTTGATCAATCTCCCGCTGTGTAGGAAATATTTCTCCTATTTGAGCGCCAAGTAAAAGTAATTGCTCTAGATTAGGATACTTCAAATTGCGTAAATCCGTAGCATTAACTTGAGTGTGTCCGTTGAACAGTCGGAAAAACGCATCTACCAAACTCGAATTTAGATAAACGGCCAATCCCCGCGCCAGGGTGAGGTCTAATCCGCGTCCCTGTTGGTGAAAGTAATTCAAATGGTTCTCAAAACCCACGCTAGAACTATTAATTTTATTGGCATCCCAAACAACTGCAACAATTCGCTTTTTCTCTTCCTTTGAGGAGAAGCGCTTGCTCAAAACATAATGTTCGTTAGGTACGAGGAGTGCAGCAGTTTTTTCCGTGACAGCTAAAGCTTGATGCTTTCTCGTGGCTGTGGGATATTCAACACCGCCAGCCGAGAAATGTGCGGGATAAATCAGCGGAACTGTACCGTTTTCAGGTTTTAGCCGCAAGTCAGACCGAACACGAAAATCTACAACTTTTCCGGTAGAAACTGTTAAGCCTAATTCCTCTAGGGTGCAAGTAAATTGAGCCATTTGAGCGACTACTTTCTGGCTGACAGAATCCGGTAAAATCCGAATAAATTGCTCGGAATCTTTGGGATTAATTAGGGCGGTATAGGGCAGTTGGTGAGACAAAACCAGGTCGTCGCCCACGCTGCTGCTTGAGGTAATTAGTACAGTATCTGGCTGTTCTATTTGTTTGGTGGCGCGCACAATAATAGTTTCTTGCAGCACCGCATCATCGCGAAATGGCAACTGTCGGGATTCAAAGATATGTACTTGGCGTAAAGCCATCATTTGAAGGAATACTTTGCGGAAATCTCGAAAGTACAAACCGTTGCAAAAGCTGCGGGGAGTAATCGACACTAATTCACCGTTTGGTTTGAGCAGGTGAGCAGCAGCCACTGTGAAGCCAGCGTAGAGATTGCTGGTTTCTAGTCCTATAGAACGCAGCAAGGTTCGGGCTTGGGATTTAGCGTCTATCTTGGCATAGGGAGGATTGATAATTGCATGGGTGAATTCCCGTTTTACTGGTTGTGTAAATAGATTGGGCTGCAACATATCAGCGCTGTCTTGAATAAAATCAATTTCGCGAACCTCACAGGTAAAAGATATCCCAAAACGCTGACATTCTATACTGCATAATTCTAAAGTTTGCTTGAGGTATTCTATCAAAATAAGGTCAATTTCATAAGCTGTAACCTGCAGGCTGTGCGGTTTGTTTGGGCGCTGGCAAAGTTCGCAAACAACTGCTGCTAACAGGGAACCAATTCCTGCACCGGCATCTAAAAGCGATATATCGGGACAGTTAAATTCAAACATTCCCGCCATCAAACTTGCCACGGACGAAGGTGTTAAAAATTGTCCCTTTTCTCCTCTCTGGCTTTGCTGCAACTTTCGGGTTGCTTCTTGGCGCCAGCCATCTACTCGATCGAGTAAATTGCTTGCAGTTGAGTAGCTGTTACCCGGAAGGGCTAGGGTTTGAAAGTGCGGTACTATCATTTGTTCAAAAAGTGCGATTTCGAGTTCAGTTTATTTTCGCCCAAAATAGGAATCTATAGGCTATCATAGTACCAGTTTACTCTCTTCCCATAACAGCAAAGGGCAGCCATGAGTCAAGAAAATTTTACATTTCTCCTTGATAGCGAAAAAAAAGAGGCGCTGAAGGCGATCGCTACTGTCACCGATCGCGATTTAACTTATGTTTTGAACGAAGCGATCGCTTCTTACCTAGAAAATTATCAATGGCTGCTTGATGAGATTAATAAAGGCGTTGCCGAGGCCGAAGCTGGAGACTTTGCCAGCGATGATGAAGTCCAAGCAGTTTTTGTCAAATTGACTAATGAAAATTAAGTGGCTGCGACAAGCTTTGCGAAATCTAGAACAGGCTCACGCATATATTGTTAAAGACGATCCAGAGGCAGCAAGGCAATTAATTTTAAGGATTCAGAGTGCTGTAGGTCAACTCGCAGAATTTCCTTTTATGGGTCGAGTTGGTCGCGTAGAAGCTACTAGAGAACTTGTCATTTCCAATACATCTTATCTGATCATCTATCGAGTAAAAGAAGAAAACGTAGAAATTCTCCGTATCCTTCACAGTTCAAGAAAGTATCCCGAAAATTAGGTGATGTTGCCGATCGCGATTCTGGGCGCAACAAGTCTACTCGATCGAGTAAATTGCTTGCAGTTGAGTAGCTGTTACCCGGAAGGGCTAGCGTTTGAAAGTGCGGTACTATCATTTGTTCAAAAAGTGCGATCGCCAGTTCAGTGTATTTTCGCCTAAAATTACACCGATGTGCGAAAATGTCAAGCGCACTCGAAAATATATAACTTATCCAAAAGTATGTTGACTGTTCATATAGCTAGAGCCGGAGGTAGCTAACGATGACACAAACTCAAACCAAGCGTTATGATTTTACTTAAGTATCTAGGTCTAAGTTATGACAACTATCAACTGGAATGAAGTTTTAGATAGTATTTCAGAGAATGCAGAAGAGCCAGAAGTCGAAGATAGATTTGTCAAACGCCTTCTAAATGCACTTGGATTCAGCTCTGATGAGTGGGTACAACAGTTTAAAACAGGGAAGGGTCCTGCTGATTTTGCTGCTCGTAAGAATCACGATGAGGATAAATTTTCCGTTGCTAAGAGTAAGCCATACTTAATCATTGAAGTTAAAGGGAGAGTATCAGGAAAGGTAATCCTTAACTTAGCAGAAGGTACTCCCACGTACAAAAAAGCTAAAGAACAGATAACAGGTTATCTTCTTGCTCCTAAGTGCCAAACATCTCAATGGGGTATTATCACTAACTCAACAGATATCCAGCTCTTCCGCAAACATGGTAAAATCGTATTGCCTGCTACTGACTGCATGAGGATAACCAAAGATAATATCATTGAGATTATTACTAAAATTAAGAACTTGCTGGAAAACCCACCCAAAGCTTTAACAATTTGCATTTATAATGATAAGGGAGGCGTGGGAAAAACTACAACGACAATCAACTTGGCTGCGATTCTTCGACAACAGCCGAAAAAAGTGCTTGTTGTTGACTTCGATCCACAACAAGGAGATTTAACAGATTCATTAGGCTTACAGGAGGGAAAAGTAAAATTATCGGATTGCTTGAGGGATGGAGCATTGAATGTTAAAGACACTATTCAAGCATTTAATCTGAAGAATAAAGCGGGTCAATTAGTTAAGGTGTTTGATGTCATTCCATCGGATACAGGGTTATCGAAGTTTATGGATTATAAGTATGAAGCACAAATTGAGAAAGGTTCAGCAAAGCTGCGAGATTTACTTGATATTTTTGTTCGTAATTATGATTACATCTTAATTGATGCACCTACGAACTGGACTTTTTTTAGTAAAAGCTGTGTAATAGCTTCTGATGTAATCCTCATGCCAACCGAACACAATAACTTTTCATCTTTAAAAAATGCTGCTAAAGTTATTAAAGAATTCTTACCTGAAGTTAAGAAGCTTAGGAAGGACGGTGGCCCTATTGCCTTGCCGATATTTTTCAATAAACATAAAGAAACAGAGGCTTCACTCAAAAGAGCAAATGCAGAAATTAAAGCAATTCTTACAGTTAAGAAAGGAGATAATTATCTTCTAGATACTAATTTGTTACCCTCTTATTGGCCTAAATCTACAAAAACGGTGATTGACACAACTATATTCAGTGTTCCAGAATATGAAGTTGTTTCTACTGCAGCTTTTTCTCGAAAACCAGCGGTTTTTCAACACAAAAAAGCCGCTGAATATTACTTAAAATTAGCGAAGGAGTATTTTTTGTATGAGTAATTCTGAGAACATCGGTAAGTTAATGCACTTGAAGTTATCTAAAATTGAGTCAGCAGAACCCTGCTCTGAGTCAGAGTTTATCATTGCCGGAGCCGCCGAAGCCGTCTTGCAAGCAGGTACTCGCAATTGGATTCCGATTATCGTTAAAGAAACAGGCGACTATCAGTATCAAGTTGTGAGCAATCACTTTGTCTATGCTGTAGCTCAACAAGCCAAATTAGATTTAGTATGGTGTATTGTCATTGACCCAACACCATCAAATATTGAACAAGCGAAGATTCTAGCGCGAGAAGCAAATCCCCAAGTCAATCTGAGTACAGCATCAAAAGATACTATTATAGCTGGACTTAAATACTTAGTTAAAGAGCATAATTGGAAGAATGTAAAACCAGTTGAAACGGCAAATAAAATTGTAGATTCTAACCGCGAGCAATGGTCAGATTTCACCCCCCTGACTAAGTTACAATGTGGTTTGACTAAGGCCAGATTAGATTTTATTGCTAAAGTATTTTCTATATCACCGCCACCGCCGCCGCCTCCTCCTCCTCAAGCAGTCAGCGTGAAACGTGCATCTAGAGATGAGATTTTCGATCGCCTCAATTACTTATACACTAATAAAATAGGCGGCTTTGAAAATATTGATGCCGAAAAAACAGCCGATGCTATCTTCACCGCGAATAAAGGCAAGTGGAAAAGCCTAACTCCAATTGCCAAACTTGAACCCGGCATTGATACAGCCAAAATGAAAATCATTAAAACCCTATTTAGCCTGTAAAACTATGTTAAGTGGTGTCGCGGATTCAATTTACGGGCTCAACCGCTATATTGAAAAATCGGAAAATATCGCCCATTTTGCCGAGGTCAATTTTAATCTCATTCTCGACTCTCCCAGCGGTATTACTCAACTATTTACCGATCTGCCCACTTAATTTACCATTGTGCGAAAATGTCAAGCGGACGCTCAAACCAAAAGTCCGTAAAGGACTGTTAAACGCTCTCTCACACATTTCTGATGCCTAAACCCAAAACATTCTTTTTGTCAAGCTTGTTCCTGATTGGCTTAACAATTAGTTTTCTGCTGACTCCTGGTTGGTTATCAAACTGGTTCCCAAACCGCGCGAACGCAACTATGCCCCCGCCAACCCAAACCGCCGAATTTCGCGCCTTCTGGGTGGACGCCTTCAACCCCGGCTTCAAAACCCCTCAAGAAGTCACAAAATTGATCGCAGACGCGCAGCGGGCAAATGCCAACGCCATCGTCGCCCAAGTCCGCCGCCGTGGCGATGCCTTTTACACGAGTGCGATCGAACCCCGCACCCTCGATCCCAACGTTCCGGCGGGTTTCGATCCCCTGCAAGATTTGATTGACAAAGCCCACGCCGCAGGCATTGAAGTACACGCTTGGATGGTGACGCTGCCGGTGGTTTCCGGTAGCAAACTTCCCGCCGGTCACGTTTGGCAACAACACGGGCCTTCTGCCCCCGGAAACGACAATTGGGCCATGCTGACTTCGAGCGGCGAATCACCCGGTTTCCTCGATCCCGGCCATCCAGACGCCGTAGATTATACTGTTTCCGTCTATTTGGACTTGATCAAGCGCTACGATGTGGACGGCGTACAGTTGGATTATGTGCGCTACGGCGGGCCGACTTGGGGCTACAATCCGACTGCGATCGCCCGTTTCAATCAGCAAACAGGTCGATCGGGCAAACCCGCACCCACCGATCCCGCGTGGATGCAGTGGCGGCGCGACCAGGTAACAAATTTAGTGCGAAAGCTTTATGTAGAAAGCCTTGCGATTAAACCGCGCGTTAAAATTACCGCCGCCACGATCGCCTGGGGAGACGGCCCCAAAAACGATGCAGGGTGGTATCAAACGCAGCCTTACAAAGAAGTATTGCAAGATTGGCGCGCTTGGCTGGAAGAAGGGATCGTAGACATGGCGATGCCGATGACTTACCAGCGCGAGTACAAACGATCGCAAAAACTCGCTTACGACAACTGGATCGAGTACGCCAAAGACCACCAGTACAACCGCCAAATTGCGATCGGCCCCGGCAATTACCTCAACTACATCGAAGACACTCTAGGCCAGATTCGTCGCGCCGAACAGCCTTCTGCGAAAGGAAATCACGTCGCAGGTACGGTGCTGTATTCCTACGCTAGCAGCAACGTGTACACGAATGTGGAACTGCGATCGGGCGGTAGCGGTGATTTGCCCCGCCAGCCTTGGAAATACGTTCCCCAAAGCAACGATTTGTTTTACACTGCGCTGTCGCAGCCGAGTCAATACGTTGACGCTGCCACGGGCAAAACCGTTCAAACTCAGCCTGTGTGGGCGACAACCGCAGCGGTTCCCGATATGCCTTGGAAGTCGCGGCCGACTACAGGTGCGATCGCCGGAAATTTGCAGCCGTGCGCTCAAACTTGCGACGGTGCAAGCTTGACATTGCAGTCGATCGATGCTGCGGGAAAGGTGCGCCAACTGCGCGCCGATGGTAAAGGATGGTTTGGGGCGATCGAGCTTTCTCCGGGAACTTATCAGTTGAAAGTTGACGGTAGTCAAATTCAACAAACAGTTAATGTTGCCGCCGGTGAAGTAACAAAAGTGAATTTCGCCAGTTTGTAGGGTGTCAACTTAGCCCGAAAGACCGGGATGAGTTTAAACCCCTGCTTAGCCCGAAAGACCGCCAGGGAATTAATTCCCTGGCTAATAGCTAAAGTCCTCTCAAGAGGACTGATGAATTGTGCAGTCCTCTTGAGAGGACTTTAGCTTTGAGGCAGGGGTTTCAACCCCTGCCGGACTATCGGTTTTACGTTAAGTTGTCAGTAATGGTTTCTGCCTGGGAACCAATTAAGCTACAATCAAATTATCCAGGCTCAAATTATAAATTTAGCCGAGAAGCTATGCTAATAACAGAAGCTGCTTTCATGCTCCGTAAATGGACAGTTAAAGAGTATCACAAGCTGGGAGAAATCGGAATTTTTAACCCAGAAGAACGACTCGAATTAATTGAAGGAAATATTATAAAAATAAGTGCAAAAGGAACTCTTCACGCTGCCGCCACTAGACGCACTGCGACGCTGCTGCACAATCTTGTGGGAAATCAGGCTGCTATTTATAATAAAAGCCCGATCGCCCTTGATGACAATTCTGAACCCGAACCGGATATCGCCGTAGTCAGAATCGATCCTTTTGACTATGCGACTCACCATCCGACTCCCTCAGAGGTATATCTCATTATCGAAGTGGCAGACAGCAGCTTAACTTTCGATCGCGAAATTAAAGCCAAAGCTTACGCGCGATCGGGAATTGCCGATTATTGGGTGCTAAATGTGGGCGATCGACAACTCCATGTTTTTAGAGAACCCGCCGTCGATGGGTATCAAAGCGAAGTAATTCAAGGAGAAAATGCTCGCATTTCACCGCTGCAATTTCCCACTGTCAATATCGCTATTCAAGAAATGCTCCCACCAATTATATCAAATTGAAAACCCCATTAAGAACGGGCAAGATGCCCGTTCCACAAAAATTAAATTTATTGTGGGGTGGGCTTCTAGCCCGCCCTAAAGGGACTATTAAAAACCGCTTGAAAGATTAATTTTTAGCTACTTCCTAATCGCTTTCTAGAATGCTTGCGAGCAAAGCTTGCTGAGCGTGCATCCGATTTTCTGCCTGATCCCAAACGCGCGATTGACTGCCTTCTATCACTGCATCGGTAATCTCTTCATCCCGGTGTGCGGGCAAACAGTGCAATACAATTGCATTCTTATCTGCTAACTTCAGCAATTGTTCGTTTACCTGATAGGGCTCAAACAAAGGAATCCTGATTTTTGCTTCCTCTTCCTGTCCCATACTCGCCCAAACATCAGTATAAATCACTTGAGCATTCTTCACAGCAGCTTCTGCGTCCGCCGTCACAGTAACTTCTGTTTTTCCATTAGCAATATTCTTAGCTTTTTCCACTATCTCAGCATTCGGCTGGAAATCTTGAGGGCAAGCAATTCTTACATTCATTCCCGTCATTGCACAGCCCAACATCAGCGAATTAGCCATATTATTGCCATCGCCCAAATAAGTCAGAGTCAATCCTTCTAGCTTGCCAAAACACTCTTTTACTGTCATTAAATCTGCCAGCACTTGGCAGGGGTGTTCGTCATCTGTCAGCGCATTAATAACAGGAATCTTTGCATAGTTAGCAAAAGTTGCTAAGTCCTTTTGCTCGAAAGTCCGAATCGCCAAAATGTCTAAATATCTGTCTAACACCCTGGCTGTATCTACCAAAGGTTCACCGCGGCTGACTTGGGTAACGTTGGGATTAAGGTCAATCACTTGCCCTCCCAATTTATACATTGCTACCGTAAAACTTACCCGCGTTCGCGTTGAAGCTTTGGAAAATAACAAGCCGAGAACTTTATTGCGTTTCAGCTTGACCATTCCCGATTTTAAACTGGCTGCTAGATCCAGCAAATAATTTAATTCGTCAATGCTTAAATCTGCCAGACTTAATAAATCTCGCCCTTTTAAGGAATCCATGCTTTCCCCCACCCACAAATTTTTAACTGTGTCTTAAATCTTAGCCCGCAGAGGTGAATTTTGTTTCTGTAATCCCTAGTTGGCCTCTGCGGGTAAGGTTTATGCGGGCAATTGCTCGATCGCGCGATCGATCGAATCGCAACCTTGTTCCACTGTTTCTACCACAGCCAACACGCCCCGCAATTCCCCAGCACCGGGGAAACCCTTAGCATACCAGGTTAAGTGCTTGCGCGCTTGGCAAACACCGCTTTCACCTTTATATTCCCACAAAGCCCGCAAATGTTCCTTAGCACATTCGAGGCGTTCAATTGGTGTCGGAGCTATCTTTTCCACACCCGTTTTCAAGAAATAATCAACTTCTCCCACCAAAAAAGGATAGCCCAATGTTCCCCGCGAACACATCACTCCATCAGCGCCGGTTTCTTCCAGACATCGCATCGCTGCTTCCACTGAAAAAATATCCCCGTTAGCAATAACTGGAATCGATAAAACTTCTTTCACTCGGCGAATCCACTCCCATTTTGCCGGGCCGGTGTAACCTTGCGATCGAGTGCGGCCGTGCACGGTAATCATTTTTGCTCCCGCATCTTGCATCCTTCGAGCAAATTCCAAAATATTAATTTCTTTGTCAGTCCAACCGATCCTAGTTTTAACGGTGACAGGAACCTCTACCGCTTCCACCACAGCCCGCACAATTGCCTCGGCCGTTTCCGGATCTCGCAGCAGGGAAGAACCGCCGCCGTTTTTAGTAATTTTGTTAACCGGACAGCCCATATTAATATCAACAGTATCTGCTCCTTCGGCCACAGCTTTCTGGGCTGCTTCTGCCAAGAAATCCGGCCGGCAGTCAAACAATTGAATGCTAATCGGGCGTTCGTTCGGGTCAACTTCCATAATTCTCGGCAGTTGCTTGACGTAGTGCAAACCCGTAGCGTTCACCATTTCCGTGTACATCATCGAATCCGGCGCGTAGCGGCGCACCAGGCGGCGAAATACCAAATCGGTAACGCCGGATAAGGGCGATTGCAGGACGCGGCTTTTAACTTCAAAATCGCCGATTTTGAGCGGAGTTGCTAACCTTTCTTTTAATTCGGGAGATAGAGCAAGCATAGTCGATCGCACTTTAATTCTAATATCTGTATATTATACTACACTTCAGATAGTTGACTGTTGTTAACTATATTTTTAGCCGATTATTGAGTGACAGCTAAAAGTATATTTAACCTGACCGCAATGCCTATTTTACACCTCCCGATCGCCCGAATTTGAATATTGTGAAACCAGGGCCCAAAGCCCAACCCCGACTACACTTAAATCTCTGTGCCACTTCGATCTATCTATGGGGTGTGGCCATTAATGGGGGATCTACCTACTAAGACTGTTGCCCAAGTCATATTTTTATTGTTTAATTCTGCCGAATGCTCTGCCTGCCTTCGGCTCCGGCTGCCTTCAGACGATTAATGCTTAAATTTATTAGGATTCTGCAAAAGCCGTACATCAGATCGTTTTAAACTACAATTGGTGGATTCCTGACGACCCCGATCGAACATTAAAAAAATTGTAGAGAATTCCTATGGACGCCGCAGCACTCTGGCAACGCTATCAAGACTGGCTTTACTATCACTCTGGATTGGGACTTTACCTCGATATCAGCCGCATGGGATTCGACGACGCTTTCGCAGCAGAACTCAAGCCCAAATTTGACAAAGCTTTCAAAGACATGGCAGCCTTGGAAGCAGGTGCGATCGCCAATCCCGACGAAAACCGGATGGTGGGCCACTACTGGCTGCGAAACCCTGATTTAGCTCCCACTCCAGAATTAAAACAAGAAATAGTCGAAGGCATAGCACAAGTCGAAGCATTTGTCAAGAAAGTTCAAAACCGCGATATTAAACCGCCATTTGCTCCGCAATTTACCGACATAATTTCGATCGGCATCGGTGGTTCGGCCCTGGGCCCCCAATTTGTCGCCGAAGCTTTATCCCCAGACATTCCGCCCCTAGCAATACATTTTATCGACAACACAGATCCGGCTGGGATCGATCGCATCCTTAACAAAATTAAAGACAAACTCGCCAGCACCCTAGTAATTACAATCTCCAAATCCGGCGGCACCCCCGAACCCCGCAACGGCATGATCGAAGTTCAAAAAGCCTTCGCCGCCCAAAAACTGGATTTTGCCAAACAAGCAATTGCCATCACTGGAACAGACAGCAAACTAGACAAATTAGCCAAATCCGAAGGCTGGATTGACAGCTTCCCGATGGCCGACTGGGTGGGAGGGCGCACTTCGGAACTGTCAGCAGTAGGACTTTTGCCAGCAGCTTTGCAAGGCATCGACATTCAGGCGATGCTCGATGGTGCTAAAGTCATGGACGAAGCTACCAGAATTCCCGACATTAAAAATAATCCCGCCGCCTTGTTAGCAATGTCCTGGTATTTTGCTTGCAACGGACGTGGCGAGAAAGATATGGTAGTTTTGCCGTATAAAGATTCACTGCTATTGTTCAGCCGCTACTTGCAGCAATTAGTCATGGAATCGATCGGCAAACAGGAAGATTTAGACGGCAATACAGTTCATCAAGGTATCGCAGTTTACGGCAACAAAGGCAGCACCGACCAACACGCCTACGTCCAGCAACTGCGAGACGGCGTGCCGAATTTCTTCCTAACATTTATCGAAGTTTTGCAAGACAGGCAAGGCATTTCCCCAGAAGTAGAAACCGGCGTAACTTCGGGAGATTATTTGTCTGGTTTGTTGCAGGGAACTCGACAAGCTTTGTACGAAAATCACCGAGATTCGATTACTGTCACAATTCCCCAAGTCAACCCGGAGACAGTAGGAGCATTAATCGCCCTCTACGAAAGAGCCGTAGGTTTTTACGGTTCCTTGGTGAATGTCAATGCCTATCACCAGCCAGGGGTTGAAGCAGGCAAAAAAGCAGCCGCTGCTGTATTGGACTTGCAGCAACGGGTACTGCAAGTGCTCAAAGACGCCCAACAACCTCTGTCTGTAGCAGAACTAGCCAAAAAAGCAGGAAAGCCAGAGCAAATCGAGACAATTTACAAAACTCTGCGGCATTTGGCAGCAAACGGGCGCGGCGTAGCTTTGGAGGGAACATTAGGGCAGCCTGCTACTTTAACAGCAAGTTATCAACGAAATGGGGTCTAAAACCCTGTCCTTCTAGGACGGCTTTAATTTCTTAAATCCCTTCCTAAAAGTGAGGCAATTTCTAGTATACTAGAGTAGTCAAGGTTAAACTCCTTCGCCATCGTGTATAAAAACAGTTAACGACACACTTTGGCGCGTAAACCGGGGGACAAAGAGCGGCGAAAACTCTATAAACAGCTAGGGGCTTAACACAGTTCCTTTAACCAGAGAAACAAACTATTTAGTCTTGTTAAGTAGGGTAGGGCATACCCGAACTCTAGGTGAATATCCTAGTACGCTTTTGGAGATAGACCCTAGGCGGGTGACTGCGAATCGGGCTCGTTAATTGGTAGGCTTTCTACGGTTAAAAAGTTTGAGTATTGCCGAAAGGACGCAACATTTTAAGGTCAGTCGCTGAATTAAGAATCCCTGTCCTTTAGGTCAGGGAGTGTCAAAAACAGAATTAAACAGTAGAATTAAAAATTAAAAGTGACTAATTTCACTTTTAATTTTTAATGTTTAATTTTTAAATTCCCCTCATGCCCTTGACCATTCTGGTTGCTGACGACGATTTCGCGACTCGCTTGTCGATTACCGATTATCTGGAAATTACCGGATACTCTGTAATCCCTGCTGAGAACGGCAAAGAAGCTTTAGGCTTGGTAGAGGAATTTCAGCCCCACTTGATTGTTACGGACATTACAATGCCCGAGATGGATGGCTACGAATTCGTGCGCCGAGTTCGGACTCGTCCCGCTTTTCGCTTGCTGCCGGTGATTTTTTTGACGGAACGCACGAGCACGCAGGAACGGATTCGCGGCTATCAGATGGGGTGCGACAATTATCTGGCTAAGCCTTTTGAACTCCCAGAGTTGGGGGCGGTAATTCGCTCTTTGCTCGATCGCTACGCCCTAATCGCTCAGGCACCGTCTCATTCCCCAAAACCTGAACCGACGCCAACAGAGGCACGCAGCAGAGCCAACAGCCAGCCAGAAGCGGATTTTTTAACTCACAAGCCAAACACAGGCGATTCCCTACGGGATAGCTCCGCTTCACGCCCCTCTCCCAGCCCAAATTCTCCGAGTTTGACTCAGCGAGAGCGAGAAGTGCTAGATTTGCTCACAGAAGGTCTTTCTAATATTCAAATAGGCGATCGACTCCACCTGAGTCCTCGAACTGTCGAAAAGCACGTCAGCAGCTTGTTCAGAAAAACCGACAGCAACAACCGTGCAGAACTCGTTCGTTTTGCGATGGAACACCATTTAGTCGGTAATTGGTAATTGTTAATTGGTAATTCTTAATTTTTCCTGATTTATAACATACTCCAACAAACCCGCTTGAGCGTCCAGCAGCAAATCAATTACTCGATCGAATCCCTCCGGGCCACCGTAGTAAGGATCTGGCACTTCTTTAAGGTCGTATTTCTGGCAAAAATCGCACATCAGTCGCACTTTATCTTTATACTTTCCAGCCGCATCCAGGGCAAGAATATTGCGATAATTGTCCCGATCCATAGCCAGAATCAAATCAAAATTTTCAAAATCTTTCCTGGTAAATTGGCGGGCTTCGCCTAGCAATTCAATGTCTCGCTTCCTCGCCGCCAATGCCATCCGCCTGTCAGGGGGGCTGCCAACGTGATAGCTAGCAGTTCCAGCCGAATCGCAGGTGATGCGATCGCCCAAACCAGCTTGTTCAATTAAGTGATTCATAATATTTTCTGCTGAGGGCGATCGGCAGATGTTGCCGAGACAGACAAACAATAATTTATAAGACATTAAATTAGTAATTGGTATTGAGTAATTGGTAATTGGTAATTGGTAATTGGTAATTGGAAGGAAGAGGCAAGAATATTTTTCATTCCAATTACCAAGGTTTCCTGCTTCATACCAATCAACCAGTCATTAGCTATCAAGCCGTTATTAAACATCCATCACCATTGACTAATGACTAATGACTGATGACTAATGACTGATGACTAATGACTAACCGAAACCGGGGAGATTTAGTCCACCGGTGAGTTCTTCCATTTTCTCCCGCATCGTCATCGTAGACTTAGCGTAAGCCTCCTGCATCGCCACCGTGACGAGTTCAGAAACCACATCAGCACCTTCACCGAGGGCATCCGGTGAGATTTCCACGCGGCGGGGTTCTTGGTTGCCGCTAAGAAAAACCTTGACCAAGCCGCCGCCGGCAGTTCCCTCAATTTCCATGACATCCAACTCTTCTTGGAGCTTTTTAGCTCCTTCTTGAACCTGCTGAGCTTTTTTGAAAGCTTCAGTCAGTTCTTTCATTTTGCCCAGGCCGAAGCCAAATCCCTGTCCTGATTTTGTCATCAAAATTCCTCGGGTCTGAAACCCCGTCCTTACAGGACGGCTTTACATTTAATTTTAATCCCCTTGCGGGGTAGGGGGGTATGGTTGCCCCCCCCGTGAGGATATGGTTGTCCTCAATCTCCCATTTCTGGGGTAAAGTTAGCTTTGCCAATGTTTTCTGAGCTTGCGCGGGCTAGCAGCACTGTTCCAGTGACCTTAGAACTGTTTAACTACTAGCGACAGAGCAGGGAACTAGCTTCGCATTCGCCCGGTGTCGTGACTCAAAAAACGTAGT
>NZ_JAUBOZ010000117.1:0-22555 GCF_036700475.1 Microcoleus sp. T2B6
AGGCTACTTCAGTGTACACCAATTGTCGTGAGTATTACCTACAAGTCTAGGAAAATATCATCCTAGCAATTGCTCCTCGCCGTTCTACGGCGAGGATTCTTCTAAACATCCGAGTGCCTTCGGGACTGACCGTCGGGAAACAAATCTGAGTTAAATCTGCAACAGGGTTCCGAGCGTACAAACCTAAAATACATAAAATGTAATACTTACTGGTATTTTACAGAAAAATCATGCACAGACGAGTTTTCCAGATTGCTATTGTACTTTGCCTCCAAGTCGTCCTAGTTCTAGGTGGGTGGGCGCAGCCTGCGGCGGCGCTGACTCCTGAACAGCAGCTATTGAGCGAAGCTTGGCGAATTGTCAATCGCTCTTATGTGGACGACAGCTTCAACTCTCAAAACTGGTGGTCGATTCGCCAAAAAGCTGTCAAGCAACCGCTTAACGACAGACAGCAGACTTACACGGCGATTCAGGGGATGCTGGCCAATCTCGACGACCCCTTCACTCGACTGCTGAAACCCGAACAGTACCGCAGTTTGCAGGTCAACACTTCGGGAGAATTGACGGGTGTGGGGCTGCAAATTGCGATCGACCCCCAGACAAATACCCTGACAGTGGTGGCTCCTTTGGCCGGCTCACCGGCGGATAAAGCTGGCATCCAACCCCTCGATCGCATTCTGAAAATTGACGGCACTCCTACCTCAGAATTGAGCCTAGACGAAGCAGCAACTCGAATGCGTGGCCGCATCGGCACTCCCGTTACCTTGACCTTGGGGCGCGAGGGGAGGGACGCTGCTGAGGACATTGAGCTAGTGCGCGATCGCATTGCTCTGAATCCGGTTTACGCCGAATTGCAGTCGGCGTCGGAGAATTTGCCGGTGGGCTACATTCGCTTGAGTCAATTCAGCGCTAACGCCACTGAAGAAGTCGCTCACGCGATCGACCGCTTGGAAAAACAAGGAGCCGCCGCCTACATTCTCGACCTGCGGAACAACCCGGGCGGACTGTTGCAAGCAGGGATTGAAATTGCCCGCTTGTGGCTCGATTCCGGGACGATCGTCTACACGGTCAACAGACAAGGCATTCTCGGCAGTTTTGAAGCCTCTGGACAAGCCCTAACTAACGATCCGCTGATTGTTTTGGTGAACAAGGGAACTGCCAGTGCTAGCGAAATTTTGGCGGGTGCGCTGCAAGATAACGGCAGAGCTCAACTGGTAGGAGAAAAGACTTTTGGCAAAGGACTGATTCAGTCCCTGTTTGATTTGTCTGACGGTTCCGGGTTAGCCGTGACTGTTGCTAAGTACGAGACACCGAACCATAAAGATATTAACAAGCTGGGGATTGCGCCCGATCGCGTAGTGCCTTTGGAACCCATCGCGCGCGATCAAATCGGCACCGCAGCAGACTTGCAATATCAAGCTGCACTGCAACTACTGAAAGAAAAAACCGTGCTGGCAAAGTCAGTATAAGCCTGAGTTTAAAGTTTTGAGATTGCAATAGGTGACAATACGCAGGTCTGTCTGTCTCTGCGTTTGCTTCGCCACGACAGACAAGAATCATCCTAAAAACTGCTTCGTGAAACTTATCTAAACTTGTCTAAACTCATTTTTAGACACAATTCGAGTTCACTTCCTACGCTGTTGGGTAGACGGCTAATCCCAAGATAAGTAGGCTATTCCCCTCAAGCCGAGGGTTCCCAATTTAAAATATTCAAACTTGCGTTAAAATCCCGATCCAAAGATATGCCACAAGTAGGACAGTCAAAAGTCCGAACGCTTAGTGGCATATCTTTTTTTGTGCCACAATTTGAGCATGTTTTCGTACTAGGGAACCACGGGTCTACTAGCACTAAACTAGCTCCATACATTTGGCATTTGTAGTCGAGCTGACGTTTGAATTCGTAAAATCCCAGGTCAGATATTGCTCCAGCTAACTTATGATTCGCCATCATTCCTTGAACATTCAAGTTCTCAATCTTAATTAGCTTGAAAGTTTTAGCTAGGTAAGTTGTTAACTTGTGAAGGAAGTCTAAGCGAATACGAGCGACTCGTGCATGGATCTGACTAATTTTGTTGTAGGTTTTGCGCTGATTTCGAGAGCCTTTTACCTGTTTAGATGCTTGGCGCTGTAAAGTAGCAAGCTTGGTTTTCGCTTGCTTTAGTGGCTTTGGTGCATCAAAACTCTGTTGGGTTGATAGCGTGGCCGCATACTTGATGCCGACATCAATTCCCACAGAACCTTCAGACTGCCCACCGGGCAGGCGCTCTGCATCAACACAAAAGGAAACAAACCAGCGATTCCCTTCTTTTGAAACCGTAAAAGTTTGAGAAATAAAACCACATTCTAACGGCTCAAAAAGTCGAAAAGTTCCCAACGTAGGAATCTTGATAGTGCTACCAGCGACTAACAAAACTTTACCGTTAGATGAATCAACCGTAAAAGATTGACCGTCTCGGCGGCTGGCGAACTTCGGATGACCTGCTTTCCCCGAACGATATCGACTAAAAGCATCTTTTAAGTCAATCAAAGCGTTTTGATAAACTCGGCTAGACAACTGGTTCATCCAAGCAAATTCAGACGTTTTCTTGACGTGATTGGTGAGAACCTTCTTGACTTCGTTGAGTACCTTCGAGTCGGTAAATTTCCCCTCACTGTACATTTGAGTTCGCAGGCTCAACCCAAAATTGAAAACTACGCGCCGGAATCCTGCGTGTTTTGCCATCAACGTCGCTTCCTTGTTATTTAATTTTAGCGCCCGCTTGACAGCAAACATGAAACTTCCTCTCGGTGATTAACTGTGAATAAGTTTAGCAAAGTATTTGGCACTTAAGTTTTGCTCTTTTATTCAAAACTGATATCACGTCCGACAGATTCATCTGTCATTGTTCGCTGTGCGAACCAATGACATAAAAGAATGATGCACATCGGACGTGATATCCAAACCCAAAACAGCCCTTCCCTTAAGGTTGGGGGGTTGATTCCTCGGCGTCGGGCACCTCGGCTTCTTGCAAAATCACCGGACGCTGCTGCGGGTCAGCTTGGTTGCTTTGCTCTTGCATCACAGTTTTAGCAAGACTAGGGTCAAAGTAGCGGTTAAAGTCCGATCGCGACTGATTTACTCGCCCTTGGGTAAGATTGACTTCAGCTTGGATTTCGTGCAATTTTTCTTGCACCGCCCGGTAGTGAGGCCAAAGCTGAAGCAAAGCAGAAGTGGCACAGACTGAAAGTACCATGTTGACTGCCAACTTGACCCCTGTTTCGGCCGCGAGGGTTTGGTGAGGGTAGGAACGCTGGCGGCTGCTGTTGCGACGAGGAGTAACCCGAGGGGAGTTTTTTACAGGACGCAGTGGGGTAACGGTGGGTTGAATCGCTTGCATAATTTTTTTTCAAATACCTGAGACTGACGTTTTAGAGTTCAACAGAGCAAATTCTGAGCTTAACGCACACTCGCCGCTGTTTGTCAGGGTGCTGACAGCCAAAATTGTTGAGACAAAGGTGACGCCTTAAGACGGAATTTTCCCATAAAAATGCCTGCCCTTGCAGTCTCGTCTTGCGGAACACAAACAATCTACTGCACTGGGGCAGCAATTGTCTGTATCTGTAATGCGAGAGATTTAACTGGTCAGGCAGGCGTTTTGCAGTTCGCAACTGGTGTCTGGAAACTATTTGTACAGTTCAGTTGACAACCGGAAAGCCAAGATTCCGGGAATCAAAGCAATTACGAGCGCTACGTAGACTTGGGTATCTGTTAAAGACATATTCGCAAAACTCCTTTTCGCGGGGACGAGCTTTCACTAATTTGAGACAAATTGGCGCTTTTGGGAATCATTTGTTACAACTTGCAACACAAATGCTGCCTCCGGGGAGGAGTGGGGCAGTAGCGCAGTGGCGCAGTGGCGCTGTTTTTGAGTGTCGGAGGGGGAGAATTTTTCCTTGTTTCCTGGGACTGCTTCCTTCCGACGTTGTTGGGACGATCGCCTCGCACAGAACTACCGCGTTAGGTTAAGATTTAACTAATGCGAATGGGAAGTCTTGCGCTCTACCGAAGGTGAGCGTCGGGATGAAAACGCAGCCCGAAAATAAATTGAGCGAGAGCGAATCAATATCCTTTTTGTGCGCTATGATAATTTTATCGGTATTCTGCAACCTTGATAAATGTATAAAGCTTACAAGTACAGAATTTATCCCACAGATGAGCAAGATGTCTTGCTTGCAAAGTCTTTTGGCTGTGCGAGATGGTTCTGGAACTATGCTTTGAATCTATGTCAAGAAACTTACAAGAATACTGGCAAAGGACTATCTAGGGCATACATACAAGGCTTGCTCCCTGCACTCAAAAAAGAATACGAATGGTTAAAAGAACCTTATTCTCAATGCTTGCAGGTGGTTGCATTGAATTTATCTACTGCCTACAAAAACTTCTTTGACAAGATGGCGATGCTGCCCAAGTTCAAAGCCAAGCATGGCAGGCAGTCGATCAGCTACCCTCAAAATGTCAAATTCGACGGTGACTATATCAACCTACCTAAGATTGGTTTAGTTTTCTGTCGGCGACATCGTGATTTTGAGGGCGATATCAAGACCGTTACCGTATCTCGCAACCCGGACGGTAAACATTTTGTTTCTGTTTTGATTGACGATGGGAAAGAACAGCCTGAGTTAGTCCCAGCAGATAAAGCTATTGGCATTGACGTAGGGTTAACTCATTTTGCGATTACCAGTGATGGTTCTAAGTTCGGCAATCCCAAGTATTTCGTCAAACGTCAACGAAACTTAAAACGTAAACAACAAAAGCTCGATCGCAAAAAGAAAGGCAGTCAAAACAGGAAAAAGGCAAGACGGGCGGTGGCAAAAGTTCACTCCAAGATTGCCCGATGCCGGGAAGATTTTCTACAAAAGCTATCCCGCAAGATAGTTAACGAAAACCAAGTTATTGCAGTAGAAAATCTCAATATCAAAGGCATGGTCAAGAATCATAATTTAGCCAAAGCCATTAGTGATGTTGGCTGGGGTATGTTCTGCACAATGCTTAAGTACAAGGCCCAAAGTGAAGGTAAACAATACATTGAGATTGATCGATGGTTTCCTAGCTCAAAAACTTGTCATGCCTGCCTAAATCAAGTTGAGCATCTCACTCTTGATGTTAGGGCATGGACTTGTAAACATTGTGGTACTCATCATGACCGTGATGTAAATGCAGCCCTCAACATTAGAAATGAAGCCTTGCGGATTTTGGCGTTAGGAACTAGCGCTTCTGCCTGTGGAGGGGATGTAAGTCGATCTGGCAAAACTTCGGTTTTGTTGGACGCGCCGCCCCGTTGAATCAGGAAGCCAGCGCTGTACCAATGAAGTGGTCAGCGTCTGGTAGTTCACGTGAAGGTGACACTAATGTTAGACAGAGCGGGTAATTTGCGCTGCGCTCGACCCTTGCCAATTTTAGGTGCACAAAATAGTTAATGCTAGATCAATTTCTCGACGCTTCACCCAATTTTGGAGTTGACGGCTTTTTATTATTGTTGGTTTTGGTGGCTTTGGAGGCTGTACTTTCGGCTGACAACGCGATCGCCCTGGCGTCTATTTCTAAAGGTTTGGAAGATGCCAAGGATCAGCAAAGAGCTCTCAACTTGGGTTTGATAATTGCTTTTGTACTGCGGATCGCCCTAATTTTAACGGCTACTTGGGTGATCCAATACTGGCAGTTTGAGCTGCTTGGTGCTCTCTACCTGCTGTGGCTTGTTTTCCAACATTTTACTTCAGATACAGACTCTGAAGGAGAACATCACGGGCCCAGATTTGCGACTGTGTGGCAAGCAATTCCCATGATTGCTTTTACGGATTTAGCGTTTTCATTGGATAGCGTTACTACTGCGATCGCTGTGTCTGACAACACTTTTATCGTCGTAACAGGCGCTACTATTGGAATTATTGCCCTGCGATTCATGGCCGGATTGTTCATCCGCTGGCTGGATGAGTTCGTTCACCTAGAAAGTGCTGGTTACATCACAGTTGGGTTCGTGGGAATGCGGTTGTTGGTGAAAGTAATTAATCCCGATTTAGTTCCTCCGCAATGGCTGCTAGTTTCCAGTATCGTCTTGATGTTTGTCTGGGGATTTTCTAAGCGTACTCCTGAGTCAGTCGAGATTGCAAAATCTCTAGAAATGGCTCTCACTCAGCCGGATTCAGAAGTTGCACTGCCGGAATCGCAAGGACAAAAGTCCGAAAATTAACATACTTTCATTTGAATAAAATTAGCTTAAATCTGTCAAGCCCACAAGATTGAAGGCTGGTCAAAACGTGCAAAAGCCTTTCATCCCCAGACTAAAGTCACCGGGATGAAAGGCTTTTATGTTGTAATATTGTTTCCGATACTTTTTTGCTAACATTTGCTAACAAATACATAAGTTGAGATCCTATCTCAACCAAGGCGTATCAACCGATGCCCGTAGAAATTTCTACAAGCACTTATATTCTTGCCTTCAGCTTGGTTATCGCTTACAGCCCCACGCCAATCTGATTATTTGCTTTGATAATGTAGAGGCAACTTATTTATATAGCGGTTGCGTACTACCAAGGTTTTTCACCTACATCTGAGTGGCTAAATTCATTCTATATGACATGAAGACCAGAAGGCAAATGTAAGTGATTGTTAGCAAATGTCAGAAAAAGTCTTACTGTTAATCAACCTTCAGTAGCCGATCGAACTTATGGAACTAAACTTGGCCCTATGGGAAGGCAGTTACCAAAATCAGACTCAGCAATGGTTACGGTGGTGGGATAGCGAGGGGAATTTGTTGCTGACGGGGTTGGTGGTATATTGGCGATCGATCCAGATCTGATTTTAGCCTTGGTGGTTGCTGTATTTTTTGAGGCTTTAGGGAAATAAGGCGGGCGAGGGGAAGGAGTTGCAGGCGATCGCATTCACCTGTCGGGAAAAAATGTAACCTTCCTGTTGAGTGGCTGCAAATAACCTTTTCTACATAGGGCAACGGTTTGAGATTCTTTTTGCGAGATGTCTATTAGCAATTAGTCCTTAGCTATGACCTAGGCTTACCGACAAAGAAAGCTAAGGGAGAATTATCACCACAAGATAACCGAACTTTAGAACCAATGGGAAAAACATTTCCTGTGGTTGTGAGGGCATATAACTTTTCGCCCGAAGGTGTTTTTAAACAATAACGATTTTCTCTACCTAAAAATTGGCGATCGCAAACCACAACAGCCGAATCTTCATCTAAGTATAAACTCAAGTCTTCCGGCCGGATCATCAATTCTCCTTCAGTAGAAACATCACAAGGAACTTGTGAAGATGAATATCCTTTAACAGCAAAACAACCTACTTCTGTTTCCCAAAAATCCTGCTTCAGCGATGCAGACACAAAATTAGCTTGCGTCACAAACTCAGCCACAAATCTAGATGCTGGTTCTTGATAAACTTCCTCTGGAGTGCCAAACTGTTCTAATTGGCCTTGACGCATCACCGCTACCCAATCTGAAATCGAAAGTGCTTCTTCGCGATCGTGGGTGACAAATACACCAGAGGTTCCCGTTGCTTTGAGAATCTCGCGGACTTCCTGACGCAATCTTAACCGTACCTGTACATCTAAATTACTCAATGGTTCATCTAGTAAAATAATCGCAGGTCTAGGGGCTAAAGCACGGGCTAGGGCTACTCGCTGTTGCTGACCCCCGGATAATTCATGGGGATAACGGTTTTCTAATCCTTCTAATCCCACCAATGCTAATGCTTCGGTGACACCTTTCTGAATATTATGCTTTGACTCTTTTCCTTGATGCGTTAAGCCAAAAGCTACATTTTTCGCGACTGTCAAATGGGGGAAGAGTGCATAGTCTTGAAACACCATACCAATGTCTCGCTGTTCCGGCGGCACTGACATATTAACACTGGCTACAGTTTTTCCTGCTAGGGCGATCGTCCCTGCTTGTAGCTGTTCAAAACCCGCAATTAACCGCAGCAACGTTGTTTTCCCACAACCCGATGGCCCCAACAACCCCAGTATATCTCCTTGATGTAATGTCAGGGTGACAGATGCCACCGCAGGTGATGCTGCTTGGGCATACTGTTTTGTTACACCATCCAACTGCAGAATTATAGGTGGAGCCATTATTGCCATAAATAATCAACAACTTACTATTCTACAATAAACCTGTTTAGTGATATAAATTGTCAGAAAGACTTGACAAATGTTTACACCTACTGATAAACTAGCAAGCTAGACAATTTACTAGCGATGAAAAATTCCCAAAAATCACTACAGCAAACAGGAATCAGGACAATCCAATGGCTATCGACCTTACGCGGTTTATCCGCTAGTGGGTGGACACTTGCGGTTATCGCTTTAGCATTGCCGATCGCCATACCAGTTTTCAGTGTCTTATCCAGTATCTTTGTGGAAGCTAAAGATACATGGCAACATCTAACCGATACAGTTTTAACTCGTTATATCATCAACTCTTTTTGGTTAATGATCGGTGTAGGCTTTGGTGTTGTCGTGATTGGCGTAGGATGTGCGTGGCTAGTAACAATGTGTCGCTTTCGGGCCAGTCGCGTATTTGAATGGGCATTACTGTTACCCTTAGCGGCCCCAGCTTATGTGCTAGCTTATACTTATACAGACTTTTTAGAATTTTCAGGCCCAGTTCAAAGTGCTTTGCGTTATATTTTTGGCTGGAGTTATGGAGACTATTGGTTTCCTAACGTGCGATCGCTCCCTGGAGCAATCTTAATGCTAATCTTAGTTTTATATCCCTACGTCTACCTATTAACAAGAGTTGCCTTTTTGGAGCAATCAACTTGTACCCTAGAAGCTAGTAGAATACTCGGCTGTAGTCCTTGGCGGAGTTTTATTACAGTTGCCTTACCAATGGCAAGACCAGCAATTGTTGCAGGTTTAGCACTGGCTTTGATGGAAACTCTCAACGATTATGGAACTGTTCAGTATTTTGGAGTTGATACATTCACCACAGGTATTTATCGGACTTGGTTTGGCATGGGAGAACGAATTGCTGCCAATCAATTAGCTGCCCTGCTATTATTATTTGTTCTGGGTTTAATTTTACTAGAACGCTGGTCGCGCAGTCGGACTAAATATTATCAAGCTAGCAGCCGCTATCGCCAACTACCAACTTATCAACTTAAAGGAATTAGGGAGATTTTAGCGGTAATTGCTTGTTTCCTGCCACTATTTTTTGGTTGTTTATTGCCAGCAGGTCTTTTATTCAAGTTGACCTTAGCGAATTGGCAAGTAACCTTAGATGAACGCTTTTGGATCTTTGCCCGTCATAGTTTAATTTTGGCAACACTGACAGCAATGTTAGCCGTAGTTATTGCCTTGATTATGGCTTATGGCTTACGGTTATATCCTAATTTAGGAGTGCAGTTAGGAACTAGAGTTGCGGCAATGGGCTATGCTGTACCTGGTTCTGTGATTGCAGTGGGGATTATGGTTCCCATTGGAAAATTTGACAATCTATTTGATAGTTGGATGCGTGAAAACTGGGGAATTTCTACAGGCTTGTTGTTAAGTGGTACGATCGCAGCTTTGGTATTTGCTTATATAGTTCGGTTCCTAGCTGTTTCTTTAAATGCGGTAGAGTCAAGTTTGAGCAAAATTAAGCCTAATTTAGATGATGCTGCGCGAAGTTTGGGTTACAGCCCGATGCAAACTTTAGTTACAGTTCATACACCAATGATGACGGGAGGTTTACTAACTGCCATGATGTTAGTATTCGTTGATGTAATGAAAGAGTTACCTGCTACTATAATTATTAGACCTTTTAACTTTGATACCTTGGCTGTGCGAACTTATCAACTTGCCTCAGATGAGCGATTGGCTGAAGCTTCTGGCCCAGCATTGGCAATTGTTTTAGTGGGGATGTTACCCGTTATTTTATTAAGTTGGAAAATTGCGCGATCGCGCAAGTCTTCAACACTATAACCGCCAAATCTCTTCCCTGCTTGCACAGGTGATTGATTCTTTTAAAGCTATAGTCCGACAGGGGTTGAAACCCCTGTCTCATAGCGAAAGTCGTCTGAAGACGACTATAAAGCTAGGATTTCAGTCGGTTTCAACCGACTTTAGCTATTAGACAGGGAATTTATTCCCTGGCGGGTTTCAGGAGAATGTATCAACCGTTCTTCCCTCTTCCTTTTTCCTTTACAAATCAAGATGATTAATAAAAACTTAGCAATGTTTAACCGCACTACTGGCACAATCTCCTTCTTACTGCTTACTATTTTTGTCACCTTTGGATGCCAAAAACAGGTGGCAAGCCCCCTCGAAACCTTACAAAAAACTAAGCAATGTCCAGGATGTGACCTGACTGATATCAAGTTAAGTGACATGGATTTAACAAGCGCTAATCTCAACGGTGCTAAGTTGGAAGGTGCTATGCTAGAAAATGTCAAACTTAATGAAGCCTTACTCGATAGCGTCAATCTCAAAGGTGCAAATTTAAAAGGTGCTTCTCTGGAAAAAGCAGGTTTATTTTCTGCTGATCTCACAAATGCTGATTTGAGTAATGCAAATCTCAAGGGGGCTTTTTTGCGAGGGGCAAAACTGAATAATGCCAATCTTAGTAATGCCGATTTAAGTGAAACTGACTTAAATAGTGCTGATTTGACTGGGGCAAACCTGAAAGGGGCCAACCTGAAAGGCGCTATCATGCCGGATGGTAAAATTAAAAATTAAAGTTTATGGGATTCGGCGGTTTCAACCGCCGAATCACAAAGAGTAGCTTCTTGTTCAAAAAGCCTCTATTTCCATCCTGCCCGATCGGCAACCTTTAAAGCTTCGGGGTTATTTTTCCCAAACACATCAGGGTTGAGAGGGTCAGATTTGAATGTACCAAAACTTGCCACTACAGGATCGATCGCCACACCTGAAATCACAGGGTATTCGTTATTACTCCTAGCAAAAATTTGTTGCGCTTCGCGACTGGCTAAGTGTTCCAAGAATTTGGTCGCGCCTGCTTTGTTACGGGAGGTTTTGACTACACCTCCACCACTAATATTGACGTGGGTACCGCGATCGCGCTGGTTCGGGAAAAATACACCTACTTTCGCCGCGATCGCTTTTTCTGCTGGATCTTTCGATTTCATTAAGCGAGCTACATAATAGGTATTAACAATGGCAATATCGCCTACCCCATCAGCAACAGCCTTGATTTGCGCCGTATCATTTCCCTCTGGAGGACGCGCAAAATTAGCCACCAATCCTCGTGCCCAAGCTTCTGTTTTTTGAGCTCCATGAACCGCTAACATAGCCCCAACCAGAGACTGATTATAGATATTAGTGGACGATCGCACTAAAACTTTGCCTTTCCACCGAGGTTCTGTCAGCGCCTCATAGGTTGACAATTGGGTCGGGTTCACCTTGCTTTTGTTATAAACAATCACCCGTGCCCGGCGCGATAGACCAAACCAGAAACCTTGAGGATCTCGCAAACTTGCTGGAATTGCCGATGTCAGGATTGTTGAAGAAACAGGTTGCAGAATACCTGCTTGTTTTGCCCGCCACAAACGCCCACCATCCACCGTGATAAAAACATCAGCAGGGCTATTTGCACCTTCACTTCTGATCCGTTCAATTAGTTGGTCAGCATCCGCCTCAACGAGGTTAACCTTGATCCCAGTTTTTTTGGTGAAGCTTTGGTACAACTCATTATCAGTATCGTAGTGACGGGCTGAATAAAGGTTGAGAGTCCCGGTTTGGGCTGCGACAGGGGCTTTTTTGCTTAGTTCCCCCAGGGCCACGACAGCCATTGCTGTACCGCTGGCAAGAAAAATACGCCGAGAAATGCTCATTGTTCTATAATGATAGATTTTTTCATCTGGTAATTGACACGATGGTCTCTCTACAGCCATCTATAGTCAGTGCTTTACTATATTAATGCAAGTAATTCTTATTTGATGATCGAGATCGTAACTATTTTAGGGCTGACGCACTGCTGGTCAATCGATTTTAGATTTTAGATTTTAGATTTTAGAGGCGACCCCACGGATAAATGCTCTTTCTTGAGGATTTTCGATTTTCGATTTTGGATTGATTCCACGGATAAATCACGTGGCGGGTACCACCTTTGAAATTCGTGGTCAGAAATCCGGTCTCGACTTCGCTCAACCGGCAATTTTTTTTACGCAAAGACTTTTTTATAAGCTGTCGGGCATCTTGCGTTGTATTTTTCGGGCGGGCGGGACGCCCAACCCCTACTCCCCACAACAATTTCATCTGAGATGTTGCACCATTCTCAATAAGCCTTTTATGAACAGGCTGGACGGCCTGTGAAGCGAGAAAACTCATTCTTTGTGGAACGGGCCCCAGAGCCCGTTCTTGACAATGGTGCAGCATCTGAGATCCTACGGATTATTTGTGTCTAATTAGCTCGTAAATTTCCACATAGTCTTTAGCTGGATAGTTCCACGAATTGTCACAATTCATGCCTTGAAGCATGAGTTTTTCAAATTCATCATGATAGTCATACCACAATCCGATCGCGCGATCGAGCGCCGACTCTAAAGCGTAGTAGTCGCTTTGGTAAAACACGTAACCGTTGCGTTCTTCCGGGAGGTGGCGGGTGTCGTAATCTCGATCGAACACAGTATTCACCAAACCGCCAACTCCCCGCACCACAGGAACAGTGCCGTACCTCAACCCGATCATCTGAGTCAGCCCGCAGGGTTCGTAATTACTGGGAACCACAATCATATCCCCACCGGCGTAAATTAAGTGCGACAGTTCCTCATTAAAACCTAGTTCTAAATGGCAGTCTGGATTATCATTTAAAAACTGTCTTTCGTGCTGGAAATGCGCGTTAATTCCGGCTTCCGTCGCGGAGCCCAAAAGCACGAATTGCGCTCCCTTACTCAGAGAGTAATAAATTGCATGGTGGACGAGATGAACGCCTTTTTGGTCGTCCAAACGACCGATAAAGGTAATAATAGGCTTGTCAGCATCGCGCAGTAACAGCCGATCGCGCAAAGCTTTTTTAGTTTTGGCTTTTCCTGCCAAATCCTCCTGATTGTAGTGGTGAGGAATATAGCGATCGCCATCGGGATTCCACACATCATAATCAATGCCGTTGAGCACCCCGCGAAACTTCTCTTGATATAAATGCAATGTGTGGCCCAAACCGTAGCCACACTCGCCCAGATGAGCTTCCCAAGCATGGTGCGGCGAAACTGTGGTGACAAAGTTCGAGTAAACAATCCCACCTTTCATAAAGTTGATAGCAAAAGGATTAAAGTTATCTCGGAGGCGATCGTAATCAAAATAATAATCCGGTCTGTGCAAACCCGTTGCTTCCAAAATATCGCTACCTCCCATGCCTTGATGTTTGAAATTGTGAATGGTATAGCAGACTCGCTGATATTCCATCCAATTGTATTTGTAAATTTCAAACAGCAAGACTGGCACCAAACCAGTTTGCCAATCATGACAGTGAATCACATCGGGACGTTTGTTGCTTCTGAGCAAAAATTCCAAAGCGGCTTTGCTGAAAAATGCAAACCGCATATTGTCGTCATTGCACCCGTAATAACAGCCGCGATTAAAAAAGTTATCTTGAGAGCGAGGTTCGATGAAAAAACACAACTGCCCGTGCACCCAGCCGCACAACACATCGCAGAGGATTTCGCCGCCGTACCAGGGCACAGCCAAATCCCGGTAGGCCTCGTGAAGTCCCCAAATGTGGTCGTACCTCATGCAGTCGTACTTCGGTAGAATAATCTCGACGCAGTGGCCGGAATTCTGTAACTCCCGACTCAAGCCGTAAACTACGTCGCCCAAACCCCCTGCTTTGATGACGGGGGCGCACTCTGAGGCAATTTGTACTATGTACATTTTTTTTTGTCGCTCCTGGATGAATCAAAAAGATATTTTCTTAACATGACAAAGTATATGGTTTCTCGCCAAATAAGCAAGTAGGCCATTGGGAATACAGGGCGATCGGGCTCCCAGAAGCCGAATTTGCGGCGGTTGCGATCGGCGATATCGTTTCGGCATTGCTGCAACTCGATCGCAAATTCCGCAAAACATAACTCATCTTCTCACATTTGTCAACTCAATCTTTTGAGTCAAATCGCCATTTGTCTCGTCTAGTTCCGAATAGCGATCGAATAACTCACTCAAAGCTTCTTCTCCAACAATTTCTCCATTACTGACAAACTTCTCTACCTCCACCGAACCATCACTCAAAAATTCAATTTCCCACCGTTCCCCAGGTACAGCTACAATTACCATCAGAGCTTCATCGCGATGATGCGCTAAACTGTAATCGATAGCCTGTTTTTGCAATTTTTGCAAAAATAATATTACTTGGTCAAATCCATTATTTTTCATCTATCAAATCTCCGATCGCTCAACAATTTGCGAACCATCTTAAAGCCGGGGAGATTTTCTTCAGCACCTCTTTCTATTTGCTCCCATATCATTTCGCTAAATTCTTCCCAACTTGGCGAATTTGCCGGAAGCTGTGCTTGTTTTCTACTACCTTTTTTACCTTTGAGAATCTCAGACACTTTCATGCCTGCAAATTTGTGTGCGATGTTTCTTCCTCCTTATCTTACATAAATCCCACTCATCATTCTCATACCGCTCGACAAAAATGCAACAACTTATCCCAAACCCATAGCATCATTTTCACATACTAATAATTTACCTTTCCCCTGATAATACCAAACATAACCCTCTCCACCGCCTTTGCCAAAATGACCTAATTTTCGATAATCTTCTTCAATCCCCTTGGTAAATCCTTTCACCAAATCGCAATCAGCTATCAAAGTTTCACCTTGTTTGAGTTCGACAACCTTAGCCGGTGAATTTGTAGCAGCTACAACTATAGCTTTTTGCTCGCGCAAAGCTGTAACAGCAATTCTCCACCTACCGTCATTAGAAGCAGCCACTTGTCGGACTTTCAGTTTTTTAGCACCGATAACTACATTGTCCGAACAAAACTGAAATACACCATCATCAAATTCCCACTGCTCCCCCTCCGACAGAACGATCGGCGTATAATGCAGGAAATTCCCTTTTTGTCTCGGTTCCAGTTTCACCGTACCAGTTCCTTGATATACGGGAGCGTTGTAGTCCATTTCCGTTGTCAACGATACCCACATATCTTTTAAACGGTTATCCGTTTTATAAACACCGGAAGTCAATTTCCCCATACACCAATGCAGCGCACCTTTTTGAATAATCACTCCCGAATTGTTCAAGTGAATTTCCGCTTGCTGAACCAAGGGAATATTTTTAGTGGGATGGTAAAACTTGTTAGTTTCTTTATTGATGTTATTTTGAACGTACCACAAATCCGTCGGTTCCAAAAGCTTGATTTCGTATTTCATAATTTACCTCGCCTATTTACGTGAAATGTGTTAAACATTTTACCCAAGATTAGGATCTGCCGCGCTCCCGGACTTATCTTGTGAAATTTATCTTTGGCAGACATCCTCTGCTACTGTTAAAGTATCTAGCTATCTTAGCAATAGCAGACAGCGCCCCTCCACAATTGTTGAGAAAAATTTATGCCTGCGATCGCACAATCTCCCAATTTACCCATTTTACAAGAAATCAACTCAGGATTACCCCATATTTGCGGCTCCGAAGCAGAAATTAATGCCGCAGCCAATAGCAACGAACCAATCTTTCTACCTACCACAAATCTGCGCCTGGAAAATATTCAAGCCGGATTCGCCTGCGCCCTGCATATGCACCAACCCACCATTCCTGCGGGTGCAAACGGCGAACTGATCTGCAATCTCCAGCATATGTTTGAACATCCCAACCAAGGAGACAACCACAACGCCGGAGTGTTTGCTTGGTGCTATTCTCGCATGGGAGAATTTATCCCCCAACTGATTGCCGAAGGCTGCAACCCGCGAATTATGCTCGACTATTCGGGCAACTTATTGTGGGGATTGCGCCAAATGGGACGCGACGATATCTTTGATAATCTCAAGCGGATTACCTGCGATCCTCAATATCAACCTCACGTAGAATGGCTGGGGACAATGTGGAGTCACGCCGTCATTCCCTCAACTCCCATTCCCGACATCAAACTCCAAATTCAAGCATGGCAACATCATTTTGCCGCTATCTTTGGCATTGATGCCCTGAAGCGCGTCAAAGGTTTTTCGCCCCCAGAAATGCACTTTCCCAATCACCCAGATACACTTTACGAATACATCAAAGCTTTGAAAGAATGCGGCTATCGCTGGCTGATGGTGCAAGAACATTCTGTAGAAAATCCAGACGGTTCGGGATTGTCACAAGACCAAAAATATATTCCTAACCGTTTGGTTTCCCGCAATTCTCACGGCGAAACAATCAGTATTACTGCTTTGATTAAAACCCAAGGTTCAGATACGAAATTGGTCGGTCAAATGCAGCCTTATTACGAAGCCAAAGGACGCAATAAACAGCAAATTGGCAATATCACAGTCCCTTCTTTAGTTACTCAAATTGCCGACGGCGAAAATGGCGGCGTGATGATGAATGAATTTCCCAGCGCTTTTGTCAAAGCTTGGCACGAAAACCGCGAACAAGGCGGGGGAAAATCCGGCGTTGTCGGTTTAAACGGCACTGAATATTTGGAGATAATTGAAGCGGCGGGTGTTAATCCTGATGATTATCCCATTTGTCAAGGGGTTAACCAGCACAAAATCTGGCATCTAGTCGATGCTGATAGTGCGACGCCGGAAAAAGTGGAAAGTGCGATCGCCCAACTCAAGCAAACAGACCATAATTTTCACATGGATGGTGCTTCTTGGACTAACGATTTAAGTTGGGTGAAAGGCTACGAAAATGTCTTGGAACCGATGAATCTACTCAGCGCTGCATTCCACAAAAAATACGATGCGCGGGTGCAGCAAGATGCCACCGTTACCAAGCAGTTTGAATACCAGCAAGCTTTGCTGTACAATTTGTTGCTGCAAACAAGCTGTTTTCGCTATTGGGGACAGGGAACTTGGACTGATTACGCGCGGGAACTTTACAACCGCGGCGCTGCTTTAATGAAGTAAGAAAAGTTCGCAGTTGCGGTGTGGCAAAAAACCCGCAACTGCGAACTTTACCAAATTTTACAAACAAATAATTCCAGTGCACCCGGATTTTATATCAACCCTATATTCGCTGATTGCCTCGCATCTTAGAGCAAACTCGATAAAAAACAGTATCTATTGTAACTTTTTAGCTACAGAAGTCAAGATTTTCTCTTAAATCTTACTTTAGGCATAACTAATATTACTAGGAAAAATTTGATTGACTTCTCTAGATGTCACTAAATTCAGTAAATTTTTGGATTGTGGAGAACTTTGATACTGTGATAATCTTGGGAAATAATCTCACCAAACTTCTTTTAAATCAGCGTAGGCGCTACTGCCATACTCTTAGGATAAAGCAATAAGCTGTCACGCATTTAAATTGCATATTCAGGGCGGGCGAGACGCCCACCCCACAAGACGCTTGATTATTTTTTGACATTCAATTTAAATGCACAACAGCTTAAGGAGGACAAGCATCATGACTATAGGAGAATCCAGTGACAACAATGCCGTTGAAGTAGATGGCATTCGGTTTGAAACAATCCTGTCAGACCGTCTGTGGACTGTCCCGATAAAAAGAACTAAGCTGTGTTGCATCTAGATTGCCTATGGTACTAGAGAGGGAGAGGGGGAGAAGGGGAGAGGGGGAGAGGATTTGACGATTTTTGATCGGGACTCGAAATATACAATTTAAATGCACAACAGCTTAAGCAAGACGATCATACATCTGTAGTGTTAGGTTTTTCCATCACTAACAATACTTCAACTCCCTATTATTTTAGTTTTTTCCAATTTCTTCCAGAAATTATAACATCAGATGGTCAAAATATTAATCCTGGTTATCAGGCAGATGGAGTAGGAGTACCTGACGAATCCGATCTTCACTTAACTATGCCGGGAAAGTCTGTAACTTTTTCTCAAACCGCTCAGTGTTATTGGGAGCGAAGATATCCAAAAATAAAAAGAAGGCCGGATAGAGATTTAAGACTTTTTATGCCTTTTACCAACCGTGAATATTGGAAATTTTATCTACCATCTACGGGGAATTATTCGATTAGATTCAAATACGAAGTAACTAATGCGGCAGTAAAAGGTTATGACGAATTAATAGATAAACAGTGCTTAAAAATGGTATGGGTGGGGCAAGTCTTTACCCCTTTCATAGACTTTTGCATAGTGCAACCAGTAACCACAAAGTGAAAATGAAACTAATTAAGGATTTACGCCTAATAATTAGCACTTCGTATAAACATAACTGATTGAGGATACATAATGGCCACCACACAAACGATCGTAATGTTTTTAGCAACACCCTTGTTAGTTGCATTCACGAGTCAAGAGGCTATGGGTTTCAGCCTGAGTTTTGCAGCAAAAGGAGCGCGAGATTTATACCTTCCAACTCAGTCTATCACTTATATGCAAGGGAATTTCGGTTTTTTTCTTTAATTATTTGATAATCCCGATGGCGATGAAGTATCTTTTGCGGTTTTTATTAGCTTTAGTAATGGCTGCGCTCCTGGTAGTAACCTATGGAAGTATACAAGCTGTTGGCAATGAAAATTCAAAAGTTGAAAAGGTAACAAACATGGCATCTAGAAAATCTAAGCGCAGCAATAACGTTAAACAAGATGGCCTCCAACTGAAAGTGGAATTGCCAGAAATTGTGGCACTATCTATCCCCGAAAACAAGCCCGGTGTCACTGCTGAATTCAGCTTTACTGTCAGCCTGACTAATAATACACCAGCCCCTATTCCCTTGGCTATAGATTATGATGCTTTAATTCCAGAAATATTCGGACCAGATGGTCAAGCACTGCACCGAAGAGAACCGATAAATAGGCAAGTTGGGAACGGAGAATATCATGGCTCGTTAGTTGGGGTCAGACAGCAGATATCCACCTCTATCAAGGGAAGACTGTCTTGGCAAAATAATTTACTTCAACTGATATTACATCGCCCCACCTACGATGAAAGCCCTATTGATCTCGATAAATCTTGGTCTTTTGATACTCTTGGGCCAGGGGAATATCAGGTTCGATTCACTTATGAAACTCCGACTGGGACAATAGTATACACGAATCCCTTCACTGTTTTTAATATTAAAGAACTACTAGAGGGAAAAGAAGTGCCGCTAGAGAGAATAGAAGTAGCTGGGACAGGTCAGTTGGTAACTCCCTTAGCTAATTTTCGCCTACTTCAACCTGTTGGGTTGAATAACAGTGCAGTGGAAGTAGATGGTATTCGTTTTGAAACTTTCATACCGGAGCCATTCTTAACTGTGCCAAATAAGAGTGACAATTCATACCAATCTGTGCAGATTGGTATGCGGATTACCAACAACACGCTAACCTCATTTTACTTCAGCTTTTATGGCAGTTTTGCCCCAAGTCTTGTCATACCAGATGGTCAAATATTGCGGGGAGGCTATATTAGCGACTGGATGAGAGGGCCTGAAGAATCTGATTTTCTGTTAGTCACACCTGGAAAAAGTGTGACACTTTTTCCAGATATCGACCTCTCCTGGAGGAAGTGCGACCAACTTTCGCTTGGTGTCTCTGACGGCAGTGGTGGTGCATGGTCTTTTAACGAACTCAAGCCAGGTATATATCACTTCCGCTTCCGGTATGAAAATATCAGTAATACCATACAGAAGAAAAACCTTGCAGGGCAGTCGATCACAAGTCGGCCAATAGAAAAAGTTTGGACTGGGCGGGTGGATACTCCCTTTGTTGAATTCCGTATAACCCAGCCTTGAATGGCGAATCACTATTTCTTTTTGTTTAATTTCCCAAACAGGTAAAAACAATGCAAGTCAGAGACTTTTTTTTCGTATTATCAACTAGCTTAATAGCCACGCTTTCCTGTCAATCTAGTAGTGCGTTTACTCTCACACAGAATCGTGGACTATTCAATTACATATCTGAGTCTGAGTTGCCCAATGGAAAAGGCTATACTTCTTTAAATGTACTAGATCCAGATGACCCTTTTAACTTAAGTAAGGCTAGCCCCTTCGTTAGCGAGATAAAACTAGGAGGTAGAAACAGATTCCTAGAAAACTTAAGAATAGTTTACGGAGAAGAAGGTTGGACTTTTAAGAAAGGACAGAATTTAAAAGGGAGTTTTAATGTCAAGCTTCAGTACCCATGCGGTATTAAGACTAATTGCGGTCAGGGTACTAAATTAACCCCAAGTGAGGGGGGAATTGGCTCTGCACTTAGTTTGATTTACCGTCCCGGTACAAGCAAAAGACAGCCTAATCCTGACCCTAAAAATAGCAAAAATTTACTTTATTGGATTCAGCGCGTTACTACTAACTACCCAGGAAGCGATAAAATTGGACCAGTCGGTGCTACGATAAGCTATATTGACAACATTCCTCTTCGGGGGCCGAATGAGGGGAGAAATAGTCTCGCTCCATACTATGGTTCAGGCGATCCTCTGAAGCCAAATGGTTTATTTGAAGATCGCCCCTTTCGCCCCTATGAAATCACAAATTTAAATCGAAATTATTTCTGGACTGCGGAACTTTACCTAGCTCAAGCGAATCCAAAGAATCAACAAGAAGTCACGATTTATAACGGAGTCAAATGGGGTTGGGTGTACGAGTATTTTCCTGATAAAAATCCCGTTCCCGTCCCAGCTCCCGTTCCAGTGCCTGCTCCAACTCCAGTTCCAGTTCCCCAGGAAATTTGCCCACCACCACCTGGTTTCTTTAATAACAGCGGTAGCGTGATTATCGCCAGCAGCAGCAGCGGTGGTGGCGGGATAGGTTGTGTCACACCATCGCCGTCACCATCACCAACACCAAAACCATCACCGGCTCCCATCCCCAGTCCGCGTCCAGCCCCCAGCCCTCGTCCAGCGCCGAGCCCGCCTCCAGCACCCAGCCCTCGCCCAGCCCCCAGCCCTCGCCCAGCACCGAGCCCGCGTCCAGCACCCAGCCCGCGTCCAGCACCAGCACCAACCCCACGCCCAGCACCCACCCCTCGTCCAGCGCCAGCACCGAGTCCGCGTCCAGCACCAGCACCCCGTCGGGGTGGGCGTCCGATTCGGGCGGTTCCCATTTCTGCGATATCAAACGCTAATGCCCAGAGCTTGCGAAAAAGCTCACTTTTTGAGAGCAGTAGCAAAGCTAACACTGACTACTTAACAGCAATCAGCAGCGACTTACTCGAAGACCCAGAACTATCATCAACAGACAATAGTTTGAACAATGTCAACGTAGCAGGCGTCAGTCGTGATTTGCTGGAAACTCCAGAACTATCATCAACAGACAGCAACGAAAATCAAGTAAGTTTAGCCGGCATCAGCAGCGACTTACTGGAAGACCCAGAATTATCTTCAACAGACAGCAACGAAAACCAAGTAAATTTAGCCGACATCAGCAGCGACCTACTTGAAGACCCAGAATTATCTTCAACAGACAACGATGAAAATAACGCAGATATAGGAGGCATCAGTGCCGACTTACTTGAAGACCCAGAACTATCTTCAGAGGATAACAAGGATAACGAAGTAGATTTAGCAGGCATCAGTGCCGACTTACTTGAAGACCCAGAACTATCGTATCTTGACGATCCTCTCACCGCAAAAACTCCAAAAGTCTCATCTAAAAACACCGAGGATGACGCTCTCCCCGCAGAAGCCGTTCCCGAACCAACTACCGGATTAGGAACGCTATTTGCTCTAGCTGTATTGCCTGTAATTAAAAGACTCAAAAACCGGAAAAACAAAGATTAATGAAAACCCTCTACACCATCCTGTTTGCCCTCAGCATCATCCTCATCAACCCCTGGGGAAGCAGCCGGGGCCTCATCTGGACTTCCCCCAAAGTATTAATTATTTGGCTAATAGTAGGAGTCAATCTCGCCCTCTTGTGGGAACAAAGAAAAGCCCTAACCATTCCCAGACAGTGGAAAATCTCGCTAATACTGTGGACAATATTTCTATCAATCGGAGCTATCTCCACTCTACAAAGTCCTTTTCCCTTAACCTCTTTCTTCGGTCAAGACCAAATGGGAGATGGCTGGCTGTACTGGCTGTTAATCGCTGCCTTCACCCTGAGCAACAGCTTGCTCTTAACCATACACCCGCAACTCATAAATTCCCAATTCCAAGGACTGCTAATTGGCGGCACGATCCTTTCTCTTAGTATCTTCCCCCAAATCATCGACTGGCGGATCGACTACACCGCCACAATGGGGCAAATTATCCGAGCAGATGTTAATGTCAGCAGCATATTTCAAGGGCAGCAACCCATAGGATTGTATTCCCACAGAGGCCACGCAGCCATAGTTTTAGCATTAATAATAATTACTGCTCTTGTCGGTTGGTTTTCGAGATTTATCACAACTAAATTAACTGCAATTACTTTAATTTTAACTGTTCCCGCGCTGCTGCTAACATCTACCCGAAGTGCTAAGCTGTTCAGCATCTAAAACGCATATTGCATAGTATAATATGATGATATTTATAAAAAGTCAATGCCTACTAAAA
>NZ_JAUBOZ010000118.1:0-22284 GCF_036700475.1 Microcoleus sp. T2B6
AGTCAAATTTAAGAAAAGTCTTGTGGGGTGGGCGTCTCGCCCGCCCAAAAAATACAATTTAGATGCCCAACAGCTTAATGAACAGTCTTCTTTTAATTTCTCCTGATCGGGGATCTGGCTGTAAACCTATTCTTTCTGGTAATTGGTAATTGGTAATTTTTGCTGGCTAATTACTAATTACCAGTTTCTGATGATTAGGTGAATTTTTAATTCCAAAAGCGGGAGTTTTGAATTGCAGATTATTGTTGAAGGCTGGCGTTTTATTTATCATTCCTATTGCGTAGCCAATCAATTTCAACTGCTGGAAATGCTCGCTCGCCCGCGAGGACAAATTGAGCTTTTCCACCGCGATATGCCCTACATTGACGCCGCTTGGGAGACGAAAATTAGTTTGTTCGATCGCCCAAATGAAACATTACTTCGCAGCATTAAGAGCCCTGGGGTAAATCAGTCAGCCGATGTTACCCTGCGAATGTACTGCCCGTGGAACTTCTCGGCATCCAGCAGCGCTCAAACTTGGGTATTTGCAGCCACAGAATGGGGGATTATTACCCGTTCAGTATTACAGGCGATGGGGGTTCAGTCGATCGCCCAAACTGCGGTTAATTCAGAAACCAAAATTATTACACCTTCAGCTTGGTCAAAAGCCGGCTTAATTCGCAGCGGAGTTGAGGCCGATCGCATTGCCGTTGTACCTTTGGGGGTCGATCCTAATATTTATTATCCTGCTACGGGCGATCGGCGTCAAGCACTGCGCGAAAGTTTCGGCTGGTCAAACTTTTTTATATTTTTAAACATCGGAGGACAAACGGATCGCAAAGGTATTCGCCCTTTATTAAAAGCCTTCGCTGCGGTAGTTGACAAATATCCAGATGCGAGATTAGTTTTAAAAGGTTCTGAACTGCTTTATCCGTCGAGAGACGAGATTGCTGAAGCCTGCCGAGTTGTGCTCAACGATGCGGAAAGAGCGAGGGTTTTACCGAGATTAATTTATACTGGTAGCCAGCTATCTTTTGCTCAAATAGCTGAGTTTTACCAAGCAGCAGATGTTTATGTTTCTCCGTATTTGGCAGAAGGTTTTAATCTGCCGGTGTTGGAAGCTGTTGCTTGCGGTTTGCCGGTTATTTGCACTGCAGGCGGCCCTACGGATGATTTTACGCGATCGGACTTTGCACAGCGGATTGAGAGTAAATTTACGGCTGTGGCGAGTGACGGGGAAACCTTATTTATCTTAGCTCCTGAGTGGGAACATTTAACTGATTTGATGCAAAGGGCGATCGAACAGCCTGGAATCGCTGCGAAAGCGAGGGTTGCGGGCCCGGCTTTTGTGGCTGAAAATTTTACTTGGAGGCGCGTAGTCGATCGATTGCTTGAGGTTATGGGAGGAGATAGAAAGAGAGAGGAGAGGTCTATTTTTGAGCCAATAATTTTGTAGTTTGGGTCTTTCAAGCCCTAGATGGGGAAATAGGTTTTTTCCGGCTCTGGCAAAAGCGCAACCAGTTTCGCTTTTGCTTCTATGTTTCAATCCCTGATAGGGTTTTAGGTTTTTTCCGGCGCTTGATTTTTTAGTTCACTTGCCATAGTATAAAAGGTTTCAATCCCTGATAGGGTTTTAGGTTTTTTCCGGCTACGAGAGTGTGGCGAGAGTGTAGGAAGTGCTGGGTTTCAATCCCTGATAGGGTTTTAGGTTTTTTCCGGCAAAAGTAGTATTAAAAGTAGTATGCTTTAGGGGTTGTTTCAATCCCTGATAGGGTTTTAGGTTGTTTTCGGCCGTCTGCACTCATCGCCTATCCTGGCTCTACACCAATGTTTCAATCCCTGATAGGGTTTTAGGTTGTTTTCGGCCAGATTGGCAGGAAGATTCGCTCGGAAGATACAAGTTTCAATCCCTGATAGGGTTTTAGGTTGTTTTCGGCTTCAATATTCTCGCAACAATCTTGAAGGGATTTGGCGTTTCAATCCCTGATAGGGTTTTAGGTTGTTTTCGGCGTACACTTGCCATTCAAGCGCTAACTAGCTTGACCCATAGTTTCAATCCCTGATAGGGTTTTAGGTTGTTTTCGGCTTTGGATAGCCGCGTTCCTGTCAGAGTTGCCTGATTGTTTCAATCCCTGATAGGGTTTTAGGTTTTTTCCGGCGAAAAAGCCCAGAGGGAACGCGCCCCGGAGAAGGGAAGGAGTTTCAATCCCTGATAGGGTTTTAGGTTTTTTCCGGCGATTTTGATGGCCCGTCGGCGTGGGCTTTTCTTGTTTCAATCCCTGATAGGGTTTTAGGTTTTTTCCGGCTCAATCACCGCCGAAACCCCTGGGAGCTAGCAGCGCCCAATGTTTCAATCCCTGATAGGGTTTTAGGTTTTTTCCGGATCGAGCAAACCAAGCGCGGTGGAGTTTGTTCAACGTTTCAATCCCTGATAGGGTTTTAGGTTTTTTCCGGCATGCAGCCGAGTAACTGGAAATGGTACGGCACATGGATTATTGTTTCAATCCCTGATAGGGTTTTAGGTTTTTTCCGGCACTCACTTTGGCAGTAAGTTTCAAAGGTGCGATGTTTCAATCCCTGATAGGGTTTTAGGTTTTTTCCGGCTAAATTGGTGCGAAAATCTCGCAGCATTAAATTGTTTCAATCCCTGATAGGGTTTTAGGTTTTTTCCGGCTTGGGTGGTTTGGTACGACTAGCGGTGGGTGCAGTGCAACGGTTTCAATCCCTGATAGGGTTTTAGGTTTTTTCCGGCGATCTTACGCGATCGAAACTCTCTAGTTTTTTAAGTTTCAATCCCTGATAGGGTTTTAGGTTTTTTCCGGCTTTTTGAGTAAAAACAGTTCGGCGCTGGGAGGGAAGTTTCAATCCCTGATAGGGTTTTAGGTTTTTTCCGGCTCGTTGTCCAAAGATGATATTCCGCTGTTTTACAGGTTTCAATCCCTGATAGGGTTTTAGGTTTTTTCCGGCTGAACACACTCGCTGCCTCAATGTAGCGAGGGACTCATCGTTTCAATCCCTGATAGGGTTTTAGGTTTTTTCCGGCGCAAACACAGATGATTATTCAAAAGTACCTGCTAGAGTTTCAATCCCTGATAGGGTTTTAGGTTTTTTCCGGCGTTCGATCGCTCCCAATGATTAACACTTTTGCCAACCTGTTTCAATCCCTGATAGGGTTTTAGGTTTTTTCCGGCTTGCAAAGCTCTTGTATTAGCCGTGTGATCTGTTGTATCGCCAGTTTCAATCCCTGATAGGGTTTTAGGTTTTTTCCGGCTCATTCATCGGATTTGATGACAGTAACCAACTGGCTGTTTCAATCCCTGATAGGGTTTTAGGTTTTTTCCGGCGTGCATCTCCAAGCGATTAAAAAAGCTGGGCGTACAGTTTCAATCCCTGATAGGGTTTTAGGTTTTTTCCGGCTAAAAACATGACTTAAAAAGGCGGCACCCAGATTTGGTTTCAATCCCTGATAGGGTTTTAGGTTTTTTCCGGCTTGCCTTGTCTGGCGAAAGCTGTGAAGTTTGGGCAGTTTCAATCCCTGATAGGGTTTTAGGTTTTTTCCGGCTCGGTCTTTTCCTCGCCCTCGGTTGCTGGCGGTTTCGCGTTTCAATCCCTGATAGGGTTTTAGGTTTTTTCCGGCAAATTTTGGAATTCTGGATAAGTTGTTGAAGCGAAGTTTCAATCCCTGATAGGGTTTTAGGTTTTTTCCGGCAAAAATAAACCAGTGTAGACACTGTAAACATTCAGTTTCAATCCCTGATAGGGTTTTAGGTTTTTTCCGGCTGCCACTGTCTCCTAATTGATTGAGTTGCTGATTTCTTGAGTTTCAATCCCTGATAGGGTTTTAGGTTTTTTCCGGCTTAAGGATATTTTAAAAATCCAAGGACATACTTTTGAGTTTCAATCCCTGATAGGGTTTTAGGTTTTTTCCGGCTGACTTAATTCGATTCAATCCTGATTTAATAGCAAGTTTCAATCCCTGATAGGGTTTTAGGTTTTTTCCGGCAGTCTCACTTCCCGGACTTACAGTCTCATTTCCGGGTTTCAATCCCTGATAGGGTTTTAGGTTTTTTCCGGCTCAGAGGTTGTGAATCCTTACAATTGTAAAGTTGGTGTGTTTCAATCCCTGATAGGGTTTTAGGTTTTTTCCGGCGCTTCTCGCTCGGCGGTTTGATGTGTCCCGCTGGGGTTTCAATCCCTGATAGGGTTTTAGGTTTTTTCCGGCACTTTAGGCAGTGCAGCCTTGAAAGTATTCTCATATTTTGTGCCGTTTCAATCCCTGATAGGGTTTTAGGTTTTTTCCGGCGTGGAAAGAGTTACGGGTTGCTGTTAGAACCCTTGCGTTTCAATCCCTGATAGGGTTTTAGGTTTTTTCCGGCTTGACAAGTAACCCCATGAGAACACAACACATTCGTTTCAATCCCTGATAGGGTTTTAGGTTTTTTCCGGCTCTGTTAAATAAATATTTAATGATTTTTTAAAACAAAAGTTTCAATCCCTGATAGGGTTTTAGGTTTTTTCCGGCTCGCCCATAGCGATCGACTGTTAGCGCTTGTACTCTGTTTCAATCCCTGATAGGGTTTTAGGTTTTTTCCGGCGCAAAATTAACAGTTTGAAGGATTGAAAAATGGATGGTTTCAATCCCTGATAGGGTTTTAGGTTTTTTCCGGCTTTTGACGAAGATTCCGAACTGTGGGAAGAATCAGTTGGTTTCAATCCCTGATAGGGTTTTAGGTTTTTTCCGGCTCAGAGTTGTATCGGTCGGGATCGTCTTCATCAAAGTTTCAATCCCTGATAGGGTTTTAGGTTTTTTCCGGCTTGATATGATTTGTTGGCAGTCGTCACATCCATTTGTAAATTTTCGTTTCAATCCCTGATAGGGTTTTAGGTTTTTTCCGGCTGTCATCCGACAGTCCTGCCGTTTCCGCCTCAAAGTTTCAATCCCTGATAGGGTTTTAGGTTTTTTCCGGCAGTTTGATTTATGGCCAGATAGAGAGCCAGTCGGTTTCAATCCCTGATAGGGTTTTAGGTTTTTTCCGGCTCGCCTCATAAGCGGTGCTCGCCGACTTTCCAGTTTCAATCCCTGATAGGGTTTTAGGTTTTTTCCGGCGGAAGATTCCATTTGTAGGTTGCCCGCATGGCATTTGTGCGTTTCAATCCCTGATAGGGTTTTAGGTTTTTTCCGGCAGTAAGTTTTTTGTCACTTCTAACCCGGTAGTTGGCAACGTTTCAATCCCTGATAGGGTTTTAGGTTTTTTCCGGCACTAAAAGCCGCTTCATCGAATAGAAAATCTATGTTTCAATCCCTGATAGGGTTTTAGGTTTTTTCCGGCCTAACGGGTCAAACACAGTCAGTCTGTTACTTGAGTTTCAATCCCTGATAGGGTTTTAGGTTTTTTCCGGCTATTTTGCTCCATCCGTGCTTACTTCATCGGCTGGGGAAGTTTCAATCCCTGATAGGGTTTTAGGTTTTTTCCGGCTAACACCCGGCAGCGGCGCCGCTTTTGCTTAGCTTTCCGTTTCAATCCCTGATAGGGTTTTAGGTTTTTTCCGGCCCGACTACACGCAGGCTTATGTCCAATATATTGTTTCAATCCCTGATAGGGTTTTAGGTTTTTTCCGGCGGAGGGCTGACTATTATGAGGCGATCGGTGGTCAGTCGGGTTTCAATCCCTGATAGGGTTTTAGGTTTTTTCCGGCATTTTGGCGGGATTTTTCCGTCCTTGCCACGGATGAGTTTCAATCCCTGATAGGGTTTTAGGTTTTTTCCGGCATTACCGAGCCACGAATACCGCAGCAGATTGCCCGTGTTTCAATCCCTGATAGGGTTTTAGGTTTTTTCCGGCGACACTTTTTGGTTTCCGGGTATTGGATTTTAGTTTCAATCCCTGATAGGGTTTTAGGTTTTTTCCGGCTCGCGCCACAGTCACACCGGGAAATCCAAAGGTTCGGGAATTGGGTTTCAATCCCTGATAGGGTTTTAGGTTTTTTCCGGCGCGTTGTCAAACTTTCCTTTGACATTTCAGCACTAAAAGTTTCAATCCCTGATAGGGTTTTAGGTTTTTTCCGGCTTCTCGCGCGGTTGTCGCGTTAGAGGGTTTTGGTAAATGTGTTTCAATCCCTGATAGGGTTTTAGGTTTTTTCCGGCTTTAGATTTTAGATTTTGAAGCTATGGCAATCAGTTTCAATCCCTGATAGGGTTTTAGGTTTTTTCCGGCGCCCAATCCCGGTATGTTGTTGCTGGCTGAGAGCTTCGTTTCAATCCCTGATAGGGTTTTAGGTTTTTTCCGGCTCGCACAGAATGCGACTGCTGATAGCATTTCCGTTTCAATCCCTGATAGGGTTTTAGGTTTTTTCCGGCAGTCTGAAGTTCACCCTTGCTATGAGCTTTATTGTTTCAATCCCTGATAGGGTTTTAGGTTTTTTCCGGCCGCCCGTTCCAGAAGCCAGGGTGTATTTGGTTTTCAAGGTGCAGTTCCGTGAATCTAAAACAAAAGTACCATTCCAGCCTTCGGGTTGTCAATACCAAAAATTTCATATTCACTCCAAAACCTTATCCTGTAAAGCTTTCAGACTTTCCGTGAATCGTTTTTTCAGAGGAGGGGCATCAAACTCTTGCTGAACATGAGTTTGAGGCGAAAAATTTGATACTCCGATTTTAACACCTACCGGTTCACGGAAACTAGGCAAAAAATATTGTGCGATCGACTGGCACTAGCCCACCAATGCGTTCAATCTTACCCTGACAGCAAGCGCACAGCGGAAAAAACCAAATACTGTCTTCCTTGGGTTAGATGACTTTGTTCGGCGTGGCGATCGTAACTTAGACTTGAGTCCTAGCCGGAATCAATCTCCTCAACTGGTTGGATGACTTTGTTCGGCATGGCGATCGTAACTTAGACTTGAGTCCTAGCCGGAATCAATCTCCTCAACTGGTTGCATGACTTTATTCGGCGTGGCGATCGTAACTTAGACTTGAGTCCTAGCGGGAATCAATCTCCTCAACTGGTTGCATGACTTTATTCGGCGTGGCGATCGTAACTTAGACTTGAGTCCTAGGCGGAATCAATCTTTTCAACTGGTTGCATGACTTTATTCGGCGTGGCGATCGTAACTTAGACTTGAGTCCTAGGCGGAATCAATCTTTTCAACTGGTTGCATGACTTTGTTCCGCATGGCGATCGTAACTTAGACTTGAGTCCTAGCCGGAATCAATCTCCTCAAACGATTCCGCCAACCAGAAAGCAAAGCGATTAAAAAACAACTTCGATATATCAAAAAAAATTAGCTCATATTCAACAGCTAACGGCTTAGACACTTATCTCTAAAATCTCACAAAAAAGTCATATAAAAGCTGCCAAGTCGTAGAATGATCAAAATCTCTGCTTTAGAAAACCACAGACCACAACTTATATTTTACCGAAATTGAATCCCCAATTAATTTCTATGAGTGATTTGCACCAACTTATTCAGCGAAACCTAAACCTTCAACAATAAGCGAATTTTTCCCTGCCATATTTGCGGTATTTGCGCTTCGCCGTTCCGAAAAATATTATTTGCGAATTGCCTAAAAATTCCCCAAATTAACTTAAAATCAGTAGAGTGGCATTTACCTTAAAACTACCTGTCAGGAACCTCAGCCTAAAGGCATGAGGCTTGAAGGAGAAATCTAACAAGCCATTCTGACCAGCCTAAGTCTTAATTGACTACGTTTTTTGAGTCACGACACTCCTTGAATGCGAAGCTAGTTTTCCGCTCTGTCGCTAGTAGTTAAATAACTTTAAGGTCCCTGAAGTAGTGCTGCTAGCCTAACAAGCTCTTAAAACATTGACCGACAAGCTAACTTTACTCCGCAAGGAGAACGGGACAACCATATCCCGGCGGGGAGGCAACCATACCTCCCCAACCCCGCAAGGGAATTGTAAAGCCGTCCTAAAAGGACGGGGTTTCAAACCCATTTTTCTGATGACAAAAGCCGAAATTAGCACCAAAAACATCACAGTTCCTAACGGGGATTTGCAAATAGCTGCATACCTAGCCCAGCCAGCCTCCCCAGGGCAATTTCCCGCAGTTATCGTGATTCAAGAAATCTTTGGCGTCAACTCCCACATCCGCGAAGTTACTGAAAGAATAGCAAAAGAAGGATATGTGGCGATCGCCCCAGCCATCTACCAGCGTCAAGCCCCCGGCTTTGAAACCGGCTACACACCCGAAGCTATCCAAATCGGCAGAGAATACAAAGAAAAAACCACCGCTTCCGAACTTCTGGGCGATATCCAAGCCACCATCGAGTACCTCAAAACTCTACCCTCAGTCAAACCAGAAGGTTTTGGCTGCATCGGTTTCTGCTTTGGAGGGCACGTCGCCTACCTTGCCGCTACTTTGCACGAAATCAAGGCTACAGCGTCGTTCTACGGCGCCGGTATCGCCACCCAAACCCCCGGCGGCGGCACCCCCACGATCGCCCGCACAGCAGACATTAAAGGCACTCTCTACGCCTTTTTTGGCACTCAAGACCCCAGCATTCCCTTAGAACAAGTTGACCAAATCGCCGCAGAATTGCAAAAACACAGTATTTCTCACCAAATTTTCCGCTACAATGCCGATCACGGCTTCTTCTGCGACCACCGCGGCAGTTACGACGCTACGGCAGCAGCCGACTCGTGGATGCAGGTGAAGCAGCTATTTCATCAGCAACTTCAACCAGCCTAGAGAGTGGGAGATGGGGAGATAGGGAGATGGGGAGAGTGGGAAAATTTTTTCTACTGACGACTGACAACTAAATTACTGACAACTGACAACTAAACTGACATGAATTCCAAATCTACAGGTTCTCAAAGCGCAAAAGCATCCTTTTCAATGGATGATTTTGCTAAAGCCCTCGAACAGCACAATTATGAGTTCCAGAAGGGACAAGTAGTGCGCGGCAAAGTGTTCGAGTACGACTCAAACGGCGCGTATGTTGATATCGGCGGCAAGTCTTCGGCTTTTTTGCCGATCGAAGAGGCTGCTTTGAGAACAGTAACGGATTTGTCGGAAGTGGTTCCGCTGGACGAGGAACGGGACTTTTTGATTATCCGCGAACAAGATGCAGATGGCCAAGTTACTTTGTCTCTGCGGCAGTTACAAATTCAGCAAGCTTGGGAAGATTTAGTTGAATTGCAGGAAACCGGTAAAGTTCTTCAGGTGCGGGTTTCTGGGGCAAATAAGGGCGGCGTGACGGTAGATGTTCAGGGAATGCGCGGTTTTATTCCCCGATCGCACTTAGTCGATCGCGATAACCTAGAATCGCTGATTGGTCAATCTTTGAGCGTTAATTTTTTGGAGGTCGATCGCGAACGAGAAAAACTCGTACTTTCCCAGCGGATGGCCACTCAATCCAATGCCTTCAAGGATTTGCAAATTGGTCAGTTGGTGGAAGGAAAAGTCAGCAGCATCAAGCCTTTTGGGGTGTTTGTGGACTTGGAAGGAGTTAGCGGTTTGCTGCACATCAAGCAAGTTAGCCAAAAATATATTGATAACCTTGGAAAGGTGTTTGCTCCCGGTCAACCCCTGAAAGCGATCGTGCTTGACCTCGATGAAAGTCGTGGCCGGATTTCGCTTTCTACTCGGGTACTAGAAAATTACCCAGGGGAAATGGTGGATAAAATGGCGGATGTTATGGATACCGCAGAAGAGCGATCGGAACGTGCTAGAAAGACTCTTTCTTAAGTCTTGATCTAATTACCACCCCGACTTCTTTAAGAAGTGGGGGTGGTAAAAGTGCGATCGTTTTACGTTTAATTAACTTGATTTACTTATTTGGGATTTTACATCCACTTCTTATACCAGTTTCCAAAAAGAATCCCAGTATAGGCTAACTCCAAACCCCTAAGCTGTTGCACATTTAAACTGTGAACTAAAATTTGATAAAGTTCTTGTGGGGTGGGCCAGAAAGCCCGCACAAAAAATACGATTTAGATGCACAACAGCTTATCTAGTAAGTTAATACCTCTCGCCAATCAAAAATCTCCAATTGTTTTACTTCTTCCTTTCCCTATCTAACTCCATTTTAGCATTCGTTATTTGACCCCATTAGCTACTACTCCCAATACTTTAAAATCGGCCACATTTAGTTGATCTAAAGCTTTGCTTACCAGACCGCGATCGGTTTTTTCTATTTTTACTATCAGCACTGTACCATCAGTTTGAGAAGCTAGTAAATGACCGTCTGCTAAACCCATTAAAGGCGGCGTATCGTAAATGACTAAATCAAATAAGGCTAGGAATTGTTCCATTAAATAGTGCATCTTTCTCGAAGAAAGTAATTTAATTGGATCGGCGGGAATAGTACCTGCAGTGAGGACAAAAAGATTGTCATCGTCGGGTAATCGCTGAATAGCCTCATTTAAGCTTAAATCCGAACTTAAAACATTACTTAAACCTTTGATATTTGATAAGCCAAGGTATGTGTGCAGTTGAGGCAAACGCATATTAGCATCCACTAATAATACTCGTTTACCAACAGCAGAAGCAGTTTTAGCTAAATAAAGTGCTACAGTGGACTTACCCTCACCTTTAATAGTCGAAGTGATGGTTAAAGAACTTATTGGGTTGTCAGCATTTAATAATTGAATATTTGTGTATAAGTAGTGAAATGCCTCGACCACAGGAAAATCTTTGGAATTTGAAACTATTATTCGTTTTAAGCTTGCACTGTTAGTATTTGAACTTACGCTAGTGAATGTAGGTGGAACACTTTCACCTCTCCGAGATTTAATTTTCATCGCTTTGGCGATCGGAATGACTCCCAAAAGAGGGCGTTTAGTTGCTGATTTAATTTCTTCTGGAGTATGGAAAACAGTATTTAAAACTTCTACTAGGAAACCTACAGCAATGCCTAGTAAAGTGCTAATAACGATCGCGATTGCTAGGTGGCGACGGGTTGGTTTTTCTGTTACTGGCTGGAACTCACCATTTTCGTTTGTGACTAACTGTGGTTTAGATATAATTTGCCAAGAGCCATCAATTTGACCAGCATCTAGTTGTAAAGCTTTTTGTTTTTCGAGGAAGAGTTTGAGAGTATCCTTAGCTAGTTCTAGTTTTAATTGTAGGTCATCATAGCGACGTTGAGCTTGGGGCATCTGAGTGATTTTTGCTTGCAGTAAGTTTTGACTATTAGTTATCACTCGCTCGCGAGCTTCCAACTGTTTTAGTTGTGATTGCATCTGCAAGAGGACAGTATCAGCTTCTCTTTTCATTAACTCACGCAAACTTTGCTGCTTTTCCCGCAAAGATTGAATGGGAAGGCTATTTTCATAAAATTGAGTAGAGCTTAAAGCTAATTGCGCCTCTATCTCATTTACTTTGCTAATTAAATTTTCATAAGATTTCGGGCTAATATCAACAATCCAACGATTATCGCCCGTTAACGCTCTTTTTTTGTAGCTTTCATATTGAAGCCTACTTTCTGCCAGTTGTCCTTGCACTTCTAGGCGACGATTAGTTAAATTATCTAGCTGATCTGATAGGCTGCGGCTGCGTAGTTCTGGTTGATTAAAGTTATACTGAACTCTTAACATTTGTAATTCTTGTTGCAAGTTATCAACTTTCTGCTGGAGTGGTGGCATTTGGCGATCGATAAAATCAATACTTTTTTGGCTAACTTTTAAACGCTGTTTGCCCATATATTCTAGGTAATATTTTGCAGTTTCATCCAGCACATATTGGATGCGCTTTGGATCTCGATCGCGGTAGCTAATATTTAGGAGTTTAGTAGCCCCCTGCTTCCCATCTTTCAAGAAAGTAACACGTTCGATTGTCAATCGCTTGTTGAGATTTTTATAGTCAAACTTTGGATATTTTTTCTGCAAATTATTAACTAAGGGTAGTAAAACTTCTGGGCTTTTTAAAACCCGCGTTAAACTTTGATAATCCACCGAGGAACCGTCTTCCGCTGATGATTTAATTTTGTTCAAGTCTGTGATACCTAAACTATTATTTTGAGCTTGAACCAAGAGCTTTGATAGCCGATCGTCAGCCGTAATGGGTTCTGCTAAAACTGTAAATTTTCCTTCATACTCGTTAATAGATTGTTTGGCAGCCATGAGCACGAAACTACCGCTTAAAGTAGCTATGCTGGCAGCTACTATGCCCATCACCAGAAGGCGACGTTTGACGACAGCTAGTACCCAATTCATATCAAGAACTTGGTCATCCTCTGCTGGGGTACTAGCTAGGTAATTAGCCGAGGGAACTGACAAATATTGACCATTAAGGTCATTCTTGAGGGAAGACAACAGTTTTTTATCCATAGCAAAAATGTTATGAAATTCCTAATTTCCTAAGAGTCTCAGTAGCTCTATTAGTCGGGTGGGAACGAGAAGTCCACCAATAATACTACCAGCGGGTGTGAGAACAGTGTTAATGGTGTCTACCAAGGTAGCAGTCCTCGAACGTCCCACTATAATTATGTCATTATCTTGAATCAGTGGGTTGGTTTGAGCATCGATTCCTTGATTCAAATTAATTGCTACTTCCGATCGGGATATAGTTCCATTAGGATTCAGCCTGATCAGTTCCACGGATCTAGAGTTAGCACGAGTTAGTCTGAAACCCCCCGCACTCATAATTGCTTGATTTAAGGTAGTATTAGGAGGTAATTTGAGCCCACCCGGAGTATTGACTTCTCCGATAACACTCACTTGCACAGTCCCCGGTGCAAAGCTAGCAGTAGCTAGAACCGAAACTTCTCCAGGGTCGATCGCCGTCGCTGTCGGGACAAAGATGATATCCCCTTCTTGTAGTATAGTATCTTGAGAGGTATCTTGTTCTTGCAAATATTGCCAAAGGTTAATAGTGCGGATTTGTTGTTTGCCATTTCTAGTATAACGTTGGAGTTGGATTTGCCGAATATCAGCGATTGATGTGATGCCACCAGCTAGTTGTAGAGCTCGAATGATGGTCGGTTGTCCGCTGGTTCTTTGACCATTTTGGGTATCACCACCGATCGCTACATATCTACCGGGACGCTTTACCTCTCCGAATACTGAGACACTACGGGGTTGCTCTGCTGGTATAGAAAAAGTAGATTCACTAACTTGATTTGTTTCTGCTAAATTAATTGTTTCTTGAGGGGGAACCAAGATTTGATCTCCATCTCGCAACGTGATGTCTTGGCTTGTTTGACCCGTTTGTAAATAATCCCACAGGTTATAAGTGAGAGTTATTTGTTGGTTAGCCTTGACACGACGTCGGACAATTACTCGGCGGATATCAGCGCTAGCTCGAATACCGCCAGCTTTTTCTAAAGCTTGAGGGATCGTGGGAAACTGAACTGATGGTGTATTTCCACCTCCATTAGCTAGGGGCAATGAGTAGGATCCGGGACGACTTATTTCACCCGACAACCAAATATTGAGCGGGCGGGCAGCTTGTAAGCTGATGGTAACTATAGGCCTTTTTACGACCCGGCCATAAGCTCTAGTGATAGCTTGGGCTGCCTGTTCTAAAGTTAATCCTTGAAGGGAAACACTACCAATAACCGGGATTTGAATAGCTCCCCCAGCGGGAATTTGATACACCCCACTAAGCTGGGGCAGATCGTAGATATCAATTCTAATATTGTCTCCACCACCTAGATAGTAATCAGTATTAATACTTATTGGGGGGGCTGGGGACTGAGCGAAGTTGGTTTGAGGGTAGGAGAGAGTGAGTACCAGCGCCAGCAGTGGCACTTGTAAGGCAGGAAGGGTAAGCCATTTCATAGGTAGTAACAAATTTGATGATAGAGGTAAAGCCATGAAAGATATTTTAAGGGTACCGATGTTTGGGTTGATGCTATTGTGTTTAACGCTTATCGTCTGTGTGACTATTTATATTTTAGTCGCACGCCATCCCAAATTTGCTGCCACCTTAGAAAAGATTTTTGTGGGGATACTTTTTTTTACCATAACTGGTGGATCTGGTATCATAGCCATGCCCTTTACCAAACTTCATCCTAACGTTTTCTCCAACTTAGAAACTACACCCCCAACGATGATTGGTCAAATAGCCATTTATGGGGCCATGATATTAATGATATTTCCCCGCTTAACTAAAACTACCAAAAAGTTAGTTTATGTAGCCATTAAAGAAATTTCAGGAGACCCTTTTTTATGTGTTTTTTTGTTGCTGATGACTTTATCAGGGTTGTGGTCACAAACTCCTGAAATTTCTTTCCGGGCTAGTTTGGCTATTTGGGGAGTAACACTGGTTTCTATTTATGTAGGGAAACAGTATAGTTGGGTGGACATTTATGGATTATTGAGATGGCTAAGTGGTTTATTGGCCTTATGGGTAGTTGTGAAACCAAATCCAGGTCTCGACGGTTGTTGGTCGGGAGTTTTAGGCCATAAAAACCCTTTTTCTTTTCAAATGGCTAATACAGCTTCCTTATGGATTTTATATGCTGTTAAAGACCGTAAATATCGCTATTTATCATTATTTATAACTTTAATAGCTTTAGTAGCATTGCAAAAAGGTTGTAGTGGTGCTAGTCGGATTTTGACAGTGGTATTAATCAGTTTGTGGAGTTATTTAGCCCTCTTAAAAAAATTACCTGTAAAATGGGCTTTTGTCTGCTTTATCTTATTTTTGGTGGGTAGTATAGGTATAAGTATTTTGGTGTTAAATAATTTAGAGGCTATTGTTGTGGATGGTTTGGGAAAAGATATGACTTTAACGGGTCGAACCGATTTTTGGCCTTTAATTATTGATCGAGTTAATCAAAATAATCCCATATTTGGTTATGGGGTGGCAGGATTTTGGCAGCCTTGGCGTGGCTTGGAAAACCCAGCTTACGGAATTATAGTAGCTAAAACTGGTTTTGTGCCACCCCACTCTCACAATGGTTTTATAGATATTCTTTGCCAACTGGGTTGGGGCGGATTGTTGTTGTTGATTTTGTCATTTATTAATAATATATTTAGAGGTATAAAATACCTAGTTAAAGAAAGTTTTCCAGAGTCAGCTTTGCCTTTGTATCTATTAACATTTATGCTAATGACTAATTTGACAGAGGGGGGATTATTTGGTGTTGGTACTTATTGGTGTTGGTATGTAGTTTTATCGGTAAAATTGAGCTTAGATACGACAGCTAAGGATAATCCACACTGATGATGTCAGCATTGGGTCAGGCTGATTAATCGGGAGACTTGAGTGCGATCGTACCGTTTAGCCTAAACTCCAATGATAACTCAGTAGACACACCTAAAAAAACAGAACACCCAGAACCCAGACTTCTTTAAGAAGCCTGGGTTCTAATAGCCATCGGGTTTGACGTTGAATTGGGTTAATTTACCAGAACTTACGCAACCATCCTATGAAGAGGGGCAACCACGGGGGATTGCCCCTACAAAACGCTATATGTAGAAGGCTGTGCGTAAGTCCTCTTTACTTAATAGGACTCGCAATTGTTTCACTCTCCACCGTTGCTTCCACTGGCCAAGAATTTTCCATCTCTACGGTTTGTTTAGGCTGATAAACTGCCAAGTCGAACCAGAAAGTCGTACCCACATTAACTTCGCTAACTAAATTTATTTTAGTGTGGTGCTTGTCAATAATGTTTCTGACAATAGAAAGACCTAATCCCGTTCCTTCTAAAGTGTGTACTCGGTTTTCTACCCGGAAAAAGCGATCGAAAATTGCTTGTTGGTCTTCAGGATCTATGCCAATTCCAGTATCAGAAATTTCGATCCGCACTACCGGAAAATGTTTGGCATCCGGTGACAAGTTTTGGTTGAGGGATTGACCGTTTTTGTGGGTGGGCGTCTCCGACTCTAGCAAATACGCTCGAATGGCTACCTTGCCGCCGGATTGCGTAAATTTTAAGGCATTTCCTACTAAATTTGCAAATACTTGTAGTAACAAATCGTAATGACCTAAAGCAGGTGGCAAATACGGGTCAACTTCTTGCTCTAATTCAATGCCTTTATCCTTAGCATTTAACTGATAAGTCCGCAGGGTTTGTTCCACAGCTTGCGGGAGGTCAACAGCCTCCAAGTGATAAACTCGGCAGGATTCCAGTCGCGACAAGTCTAACACGTCGTTAACTAAACGAGTTAGTCGATCGGTTTCTCGATTGGCAATTTCTAGGAATTCCCTGCGCTCGCTTTCTAGAAGGTCTTCTCCGTACTCGTGAAGAGTCTCGATAAAAGATTTGATATTAAATAAAGGTGTTCTCAATTCGTGAGAAACATTGCTGATAAAATTGCTTTTAGCCTCATTGAGTTCTACTTCGCGAGTAATGTCCTGCACTGTCATTGCAATGCCTTTGAGACTTTCTCGGTAATTTCCGGAACCTTGATGCTTGGAGGTTTGCTCGTAGAAAGTACACTCTACAGCTACCGGGCGTTGTGGCTCGGTACAGGTATCTTCCTCATGGCGGATGCAGCTTCTGCACAGCGGTTCAGCACCGGGCGCTTTGTGCAGAATGACTGTAGTTAAAACAATCCGAATTGTACGGTTAACTGGTTGGCTCATAGAGATGCGAAATTCGCCGCCGTCGCGATCGCCCGCAGCTATTTCCTGCAACGGTCTCCCCAACTCCTGCTGCACTTCCGAAGGCAAAATGTTCAGAACATTTACTCCGAGCGCATTTTTGCCTTCCCACCCAAAAATCCGCATCCCCGTCGGATTAACTAAAATCACCTGCAAATTTGCGTCTAATAAAAGCGCGCCATCAGCAATCGTTGATACCAAAGTTTCTAACTTAGCTTTTTCCGCTGTCAGCTCTTCAATATTTTGTTCTTCATAACTTTCGAGTTTCTGGGCCATTTCATTAAAACTGCCAATTAACTCGCCCAATTCTCCCCCTAAAGGCAGGTCAACTCGCTGCTTAAAATTCCCGCTGGCAATATTTTTGACCCCGAAGACTAATTGTTTTATCGGCTGAGTAATTGTCAGGGCATTAAATACAGCTCCCAAAATTACCATCACCCAAATAGTGACAAATACTGCTAAAGTGACATCCCTAGTCAGATTGGAAGAGATAACTGCTGCGGGATTGGGGTTAATGCCGATCGCCAAAACTCCCAAATATTTGTCTTCATGAATTAACGGCACAAACACATCGGTCACTTCTCCATCTGGCGTCAAATGCTGCCGTACCAAAGGCAAAGAAGTTAAATTTCTCGCTTCAATATCGGCGAGAAAATTATCGGGAAGTTTGATCTGGCGGCGCAGCGTCAGGGAAGTTTGCACCTCCGATTCCGAAAATGGTATCCCCAGGAAAATATCTCCCGCTTCGTCTGCATAAAGCATATAGCGGACGCTGGAGGTGCTGCTGTAAAATTGGCGGGAAAAGCGGGCGACTTCGGAGCGATCGTTTTTGGCAATGAGCGGCGCCACATTTGCCGCCAACAGCAGGCCGAGGTCTCGGCCGTAGCGAGTATCGTTAAGTCGGGCGTCTTGCTGGATAGTATTGACGGCCCAGAATGTCAGGCCGCTCATAATTAACGACACTACGAGGGTAGCACCGGCCATCAGGCGGGTCTGGAGGGTAAAATCCGACCACCAGCGGGCAATAATTTCTCCGATTTTGTTTAGTATGGCCAGCATTTCACCAGTTCACCCGTTCAATATTAAAAGCAAGATCAATTCCGTTGGCTCCCGATCGAATTTTCTGCTGCGACTTGTCCGCTACCGCCCCCGCAGAGATACCAAACTTCATTGTTACATTTCTACATTGAGATTGCTTGGCTTTTGGATGGCGGCCGATGTCGCCATTCCTAATTTTTATCGCCCAGAGCTCGGCGGCCGATGTCCCGGCGGCAGTAGACCCCTTCAAATTGGATGCAATCAACTGCTGCATAAGCTTTGGAGATAGCTTGTTCCAAAGTTTCTCCCGCCGCGGTGACGCCCAAAACCCGGCCGCCGTCGCTCACCAACTGCTGGTTCTTCAACTGAGTGCCGGCGTGAAACACTTCTGCTCCTTTGGCTTCAGCTTCCTCGATACCTGTAATAACTTGGCCTTTTTGATAACTTCCAGGATAGCCTCCAGAAGCCAAAACTACGCAAACAGAAGCCCCCGACTTCCAGCGAATAGAATATTCACCGAGACGCTGCTGACAGCAGGCCAGCACCAAATCTTCTAAAGGAGTTTCCAGCAGTGACAAAACCGCTTGAGTTTCGGGATCTCCGAAACGGCAGTTGAATTCTAAGACTGTGGGTTCTCCGTCGGGGGTAATCATTAAACCTGCATAGAGTACACCCCGGTAGTCGATTTTGCGTTTTTGCAGTGCTGCGAGGGTGGGTTCGAGAATTTCTTCTTGAATCCTTTCCATGAGTTCCGGGGTGACAATGGGCGCTGGGGCGTAGGCTCCCATACCGCCGGTGTTGGCTCCCTTGTCGCCTTCGCCGATAGCTTTGTGGTCTTGGGCCGGCAGCAATGGTTCCACTGTGATGCCGTCGGTGAGGGCGAGAATCGAGACTTCTTGACCTGTTAAAAATTCTTCGACGACGACTCGGATGTTGTCGGTGCCGAATTCGCCTCGGAAAATGGTGTTGATGGCGCTGTGAGCCATTTTGACGGTGGTGGCAACGGTGACTCCTTTGCCTGATGCGAGTCCGTCTGCTTTGATGACTATTGGGGTTCCTTGTTCCAGAACGTATGCTTTTGCTGCTTCTGCGTCTGTAAATACGGCAGCTTTGGGTGTGGGGATGCCTGCTTCGAGCATCAGTTCTTTGGCCCAGGATTTGCTGGATTCAATTTGGGCGCCGGCTTTGGTGGGGCCGAAAATCATCATTTTTCGCTGTTGGAAATAGTCGGCGATGCCTAGCGATAGGGGCAATTCGGGGCCGACGATGACTAATCCGATGTTGTTGACCATCACAAAGCGTTCGATGCCTTGGAAGTCGTCGATGTTGAGCGACAGATTCTGACAGCCTGGGGTGGTAGCTGTGCCGCCGTTGCCCGGTACGCAGAATACTTGTTTAATCCGCGTAGATTCTAGCAGTTTTTTTGCGATCGCGTGTTCGCGACCTCCGTTTCCCACAACTAAAACTTTCACAGTATCCTCACCTATAAATTTTGTTCCCTGAATGTCTGATTTTCAGTGTTGGCATCTGTCTATCTGCTTTTTGCAGTGCTGTCAATTATGCCATGCTTGGCGCTAGGGAATTGCTAGATGTGGCACTTTTCTGGAGGAGTGGGCTTCGACGGCTGTTTCTCAATGGCTGGGAGCGTGCAATAATTAAAGACTTTAGCTGCCCAGTTTTTCTGGGTTCTGCCTCGATTTAATCATGCAATTAAAACTATTTTCTGGCTTTTAACTCTTCAATTACTGTAATTGAGCCAGGGCCAAATAGCGATAAGATAGGCAGGTTGACTTTGCGGAATTTTACTCACATGAAATCAAATCAAACCGCTGCGAGTTCGTCTGCCAAATTTAAGCGGGTGGGCGTTGTCGGCGGCGGCCAGCTAGCTTCGATGATGGGGGATGCTGCTAGGGCACTCGGTATTGAATTGGTAGTACAAACTCCTAATGCTACTGACCCGGCAGTTTCTGTTGCTGCTGGTGCTGTTTTGGCGGCTGTTGATGATGTTTTGTCAACGGCTCAATTGGCTGCTGGCTGCGATGTTATTACTTTTGAAAATGAGTTTGTGGATTTAGATGGTTTGCGACCGCTAGAACAGCAAGGTGTGTTATTTCAGCCGAGTTTGTCGTCGCTTTCTCCTTTGTTGGATAAGTACGTTCAGCGCTGTTATTTACAAGGTTTGGGTTTGCCAACTCCGAGGTTTTGGGAATGGGATGGCAGCGCGGATTTGCCCCCGGAATTGTTTAAGGCGGTGGCGATCGACTTTCGGGCAATTTCTGTTTCCGACAGGGTGCAGATGGAAGGAGACTCGGATGCTGGATCGATCGATTTTCCCTTTGTCGTCAAAGTTCGCCGCCACGGTTATGACGGCCAAGGTACTTTTATTGTTAAGGATCGGGGGAGTTTTGAGTCAATTCGTGCTAAGCTCAAGGGTCAGTCTTTGCTAGTGGAAGAGTTTGTGCCGTTCGATCGCGAGTTGGCTGTGATTGCTGCTCGATCGGCAACTGGCGAAATTGCGATTTATCCGATAGTGGAAACTCAGCAGCAAAATCAGGTTTGTCATGTGGTGATTGCGCCCGCTGATATTAGTTTAGATGTGAAAAATGAAGCTTGTGCGATCGCCCGCACTCTCCTCAACAGCTTAGAAGCTGTCGGCGTATTCGGCATTGAATTATTTTTAACCGCTGATAATAAGCTGTTAGTCAATGAAATTGCACCCCGTACCCACAACTCGGGACATTTTACGCTCGATGCCTGTGAAACTTCACAATTTGAACAGCATTTGCGTGCTGTTTGTCAACTGCCTTTAGGTAATTCGGCTCTGAAATGTGCAGGCGCTGTCATGGTAAATTTGCTGGGCTACGAGTCGGCTGAGTCCGATTATTTAGCAAAAAGAAAACAACTGGCACAAATTAGCGGTGCTTTTGTCCATTGGTATGGTAAGAAAGTATCGCGTCCGGGCCGCAAACTCGGTCACGTTACAGTTGTGCTCGACGCGGACTTGGTGGCTCAGGGGCGATCGTCAGTAGAGGATCTGGCTCAAACCGTTGAATCTATCTGGTATGCAAGTTAAATTGCTCGAAGCTTGCCAAAATCGGGTTAGTTGGTATATATTAAATAAAGGTTCTACTGCGACGTTGGTGACTGCCAATAATGTTTTTTTGATCTATAACTCTTAACTCTCGGGAATCAAGATGTTTGGACAGCAGTAAACTGGGCTTGTACCCAGAAACTTTAAGTCCGAGCCAACGGTACCCACCTGGTAAAATACCAGGTCAAAAGCTGAGGTAAGACGGCGTTGCGGGGAGCCATTAAAATTTTGATTGAGATAGGCGCTGTGAAATATAGCTAGTACAGCTCGGCGTAAATACACAGACTATTAAACAGCCAAGACTTTACCCTTATATGTCCACTTAAAAGGTTTGGCCATTGTTTGATTAAAGTAGTTAATAAAATTGAGGATGCGATTTTTCAGATCGTACTCACTGGTGAAACTTGCTCTTTTAAGTAATTTCCGCACCAAAATGCGCTCACCAAATCTCTATTTGATTAAGCCACGAAGAATGTTTTGGTGTGTAATGGAAAACAATTTGATGTGTTGGGTCACTTAAAAAAACTGCGCGAGATTTCATAGATTGAAGTATGCCGCTTTTTCCCTTAATGCCGAGGTCGATATCTAAGCCTTCTTTTTCGGCGACCAAACGCACCAGTGATTCCGATTGGTGAGTATTCAGACAATCCATAATTAGATGCCATTTTTTGGCATCAGGGTCAGTTTCAATGATGTGACGAATATTCAGTAAAAAATCCGATTCTGTTCTCGAATCTCCGCAAGTTGGCTCGATTATCTTACCATTCGCCATATTGAAATTAGCGCTCAAGGTCTGCGTACCATGACGAATATATTCAAACTCTCTTCTTGCAACTTTCCCTGGTCGCATTGGTAAGTCTTTTTCGAGACGCTCAATCGCTTGAATCCCTGTCATTTCATCAACTGATATAGTGTGTTCTCCATTTTGACTGCGTTCAATCGCAGTCAGATATAAGCCTGTAATATCTTTAACTTTTGCATCAAATTCTTCATCCACAGGGGGGGGTTAACCAGTAGCGCGAGGCGTGTGGTTTAATTTCTGCTTCTTCTAATAATCTGCCAACATGGCGGACTGATATACTTTCAATAATGCCTTGAAACATGATTTCCTCCGCCAGTTCTCTAGCTGTCCAGTGACTTATTGGTCGTCCATAATCGGACGGTGAGGAACAGGCTGCAAGCAAATAACTCGGTTACTTGTTCCATGCTAAATTTTACTGGTGCACCAACACGCTCTCGATCTTGTAATCTTTGCAAAATCGATAAGTCTTTTCCCTCGCTCTCCAACCATCGGTTTCGCCATAAACTAGCCATCTGCCGGTTAATCTCTAGGCTTCGGGCTATTCCACGATGGTTTTGACCATCCGATGCCATCAGAATGATTTTGGCTCGTAGCACGATCTGTTGCGGCGTGTTGTGTCTCTTGCTCAACTGGTTAAGTTGATGACGCTCGCCATCGCTTAATTTTAATGTTTTAGGCATTAATAAGGCCATATATGACTCCTTTATCACCTACCGAAACTGGTCTAAACTAACTATGTTATTCTACCACAAATATAGTCTGTCTACTTACGCCGAGCTGTACTAGCCAGACGCCGGGTGCTTGCAGATTAACACTTAAGTCAAGTCAAGGAACCACTCCCTGATGTGGTTCTCCTCTA
>NZ_JAUBOZ010000230.1:0-2311 GCF_036700475.1 Microcoleus sp. T2B6
CCGGTTTCAGCCGATCGATGTCGAGAATGTCTGGGACGTTGGTAGCCCCAATGATTAAGGTAGCGTCATAGATTTCCGATGGCAGTTCAGATGAAGACGAAGAGATTGCTATTTGGACGGAACCTCGAAATCCTAAATCATCGCTCAGTTCGCGTTGAAGATTTTGGAGGGATTCCTGTTTACTGTAAATATCGCACAGGATAATCGACTTAGGATGCGGCAAGCATTTTAACATTAGGCGCAGGCTATTAATTCCAATCGAACCTAAACCGATGAAAGCTACTTTTTCTTGTTCTAAAGAACGCTGACTAACCTCTAAAATTTTCTTAATGGTCAGAACAACAGTAGAGCAGGTTGTAGCGTGTCCTGTAGTGATTTTCGGTAAGTCGTTACGCCCCTCAATAGCTTTGGTAATGGCACGACCGTAATCAGTAGCCGAGGGAATTAAACCTGTTAAGGAAACGGTTTTAGCACCGAGTCGTCCTGCCATTTCTAACGCTTCAATAACTAACTGCACGAGTTTGTGTTGGTCGTTGTATAGTTCATCCTCAAATATAGGAAGAGTTAAGCCTGCTATTCTACCCCATTTAGTCTCCATAACAGCATCCCATATTGGCAGGTTATCAAACCAATTTAGAAGAATTTGAGGGCGACTCAAACTGCTTTCTTGCATTAGGGGAAGAGGAATATAACCTAAAGCGGCTGAATCAACAGGTGCTAGTTTTCCTACAGCAAACAAAGAGAGTAAAGAGCGCTGTTCTAGTTGAAAAAATCGAGATTTTTCTGTGGTGGCTGCTAGAGATTGTGTCACTGGTTTCTCAACTTTTGCTATAGGTACTTCTGCATTAAAAGATGGTATTTGGCTGGGCAATTGCTCAATTGCTACGGCTAACTGAGCTATAGTGGGATGTTCAAACAGAAGCTTGACTGAAACCTTAATGTTCATTTCTGCTGAAAGCTTAGATACCAATGAAACAGCTTGAAGTGAATGTCCTCCCAGTTCAAAGAAATTATCATTAATCCCGATTCTTTTTAATCTCAAAATTTCTGCCCAGATATCAGCTAGCTTGGCTTCAGTCGGGGTGCGAGGGGCAACAAATTTGTCTTCTTGCTCGGTGTGGAAACTATCTGGTGCAGGTAGAGCGCGATGGTCTATTTTACCGTTGGGTGTTAGTGGTAGTGCTTTCATTAACACAAAAGCACTCGGTATCATATAGCTGGGCAGTTTTTGTTTCAAGTAATCGCGTAGGTTGCGAGTCATAGTACGCTGCAAAGTTTTCCACCAGTCTTGAGATTCCAACTGGTAGGATATACTCTGCTCAACTTGAGTCTGTTCGTTCGGTGTGAGATGAAAGCCAACCCCAGCTTTTGGCGGATGAGACCAAGCCACTGTTCCAGAAAGCCACTGAGGAGCTTTCTCTCCAGGTAGTTGTAAGTGCAAGTGGCAGGATTTATCTGGGTTGATAGCTGGTACGCCTACCACAGCAACGCTGCCTGTGGAGATATCCTCTGTATGGCATTTGATAGCATTACTATCTAGTTCTAGCTGACATTCACTGTGATAAGGAATGCGATCTGGGATGAGGTTACAAGTAATATAACCTACGATTTTCTTATCGCCAGGATTGTCTTCTCGACAAATAACTACCCCTTCTATAACATCAGGATGTTGGGCTAATGCTGCTTCAATCTCGCCGAGTTCGATGCGGAAGCCGCGAATTTTTACTTGGTTATCTATTCTGCCAAGGTATTCAATATTGCCATCGCTCAAGTAACGAACCTGATCTCCAGTTTTGTAGAGGCGAGAGCGCTTCGCACACGCTTTGCGAACGGTGGAGCAGTCACTAAAGGGATTGGGAATAAATCGCTCATTGGTCAACTCAGGACGGTTGAGGTATCCTCGTGCCAAACCAGCACCACCAATGTGCAACTCACCCGGAACGCCAATGGGTACAGGCTGTCCGTTCTGATCTAAGATGTAGGTACAGTCATTAGCAATCGGTCTTCCTATTGGCAACTCCCTTAATGTGGCATCGGCTGGCGATAACTCACGTAGTGTCGCTCCTATAGTGGTTTCTGTTGGGCCATAAACATTTATAAGACGCACTTGCTGTCCCACATACTCAATCCAAGCTTTCAATCGTTCCGGCAGTGCTTTTTCTCCACCTATACTGATTAAGCGCAATGATGGGGGAAAGGCAAAAGTTTTTTGGCTTAATATTGCTGTGAGTTCGTGCCAATAAGCTGTTGGTAGTGCCAGGATGGTTAAGTTCCAATTAGAGCAATCTTGCAGAAATCTCTCAATTGAGTC
>NZ_JAUBOZ010000119.1:0-21900 GCF_036700475.1 Microcoleus sp. T2B6
TAAATCTCTTCGTAATTACCAATTTGTTGGATAACTTTCAACGCAAAATCATTTTTGAGTCCCAAAGATTCTCCTAAATTCCCTTCCACGCCTAAGAAGCGCTTACTGGCGGAATTTCCATCAAGAAATTCATTCACATTCTGGGAGTTGATGCCAAAGAATTCGGCTTGGATGGGAGCGTTGACCGTCCAGCGCACCACATCAGCCCATTCAGACTGATTTTCCGGCACGATGAGTGCTAAAGGCTCTTTAGAAATGGCTTCATCCAGGATAACTTGATTTCCCGGATTGGATAATGTGGGAATGCGATTGCTCAGCACCCCGCGATTAATCGAAACTGCCCCCAATTGCCCCGCATCGTAAGCGCCAAACAGAGCATCTTGTGAGGGGAAAGTTTGGATGTTGAGGGCGATTCCGGCACGTTTGGCGGCATCTATTAAATTTTGCCCAGAGCGCGTTCCTGCTAATACGCCGATGGTTGTTCCTGATAACTGCTTAACAGAACTAATTCCACTATTACCACGCACCAATACTGCTTGAGTGTCGAAGAAAACCGTAGGTGAATAATCTACTCCTAAACTGGCATCGCGGAGCACAGATTGAGTGGGCAAAGTGGCGGCGATATCCACTGCGCCACTGGCAACACTATTAAAGTCTTCACCGGCTTTGACGACTACGAATTCTACTGCATTCGGGTTCCCAAACAAAGCAGTGGCAATGGCGCGACTAAAATCAATGCCAATCCCACTAAATGAACCGTCGGCTTCTCGGTTGCTAAATCCGAGTGCATCTTCGTTAACTGCAACCCGCACAAACCCGCGTTTTAAGATTTCTTGAAGTTGAGATCCTGTGGGTGTTATAGTGGCAACGGGCGATCGACCTTCAGCCGCTCCAAACCGCGCATAATGTTCAAATCCGCTTGAGAAACTACCGTTGGCAACTGCTGCTGCTACCTGGGGGTTAGCATCTAGATAAAATTGCTCGTTGAAGGAAATTTGTGGCGTTCTTTTTTCAATAAAACCAAACTTTACCCAATGCTCGAAGCCGTTGGGAATAATGCCTGAAGCTACGGCTTGTGCCACGTCGGGATTTTCTTGCAGGTAGGTGCTTTCGTTGTAGTTAAGAATGGTCATACTCCTGTAATCCGATAATTTGTGTGCTCAATTGGCAGGGGTTCCGATCAATTCTTATTTCTGCTCCAACCGCAGCCTATTCCGGTACGCTGCTATTGTTGGATGGTTTTGTTAAGCAATAGGTGAATTATGCTATTGCTGTTGTGTTAACCGAGCGCTCGCTTTGACTTAGAAGACAGTCAACTGCACCCACTGTCCTCCCAATCTTTCAGCACCTTTCAAAAAGTTGGCTCGGCACGAGATTTCTTGCCGGAGGCTGCTATTGCACCCATACGTCCGCTTTTGAAGGCCTTGGCAGCAGTAATACTCGGATTTTTCGAGCCACTACCCCCTGTAGATTCAATTTAATCTTTTGGCAAGCTTTACTCCTCAGCTTATTTATTTGTCATCTATCTCTAGATATATTTAAGATAATTCTTTGGATAGATGCTTGTCAAGGGACATCAATAAAATTTGTGTAAAGAAAATGTCATGGAAGGTAAAAATTCAACATTTCGTTGTTTGGACGTGAGTAACGTAGAAAAAGGTTGAGAAGAAATGCCCCCATTTACATTCACTTCGAGAGCAAATAGTTCTTGAAACAATTTATACATCCTTATATCATTCGTCCACAGGGGATTTACTGATCTAACAATGATGTACGCACTATTCTGTAAATCACGAGCTAAAAAATAGCCGTAATTTTACTGATAGGTGCGATCATCGCGCACACTCAGAACAATATGTCAGTAATTAAGTAGAAGTGCCTTTTGTAGCGTTAAACCCTGATTATAACTGTATCGTTCAAAAGCTATGAAAGTCTATTAATTGCTTCCACAGCTTTTGAGACGCATCTTATCTCTATAATATTTCCTCTGCTCTGCCTTTGTAAGTCGGAAAAGTCGGATCGTAAAGTCGGAAAAGTCGGATCTTGCATAATCTATCGAGCTCAGCTTAGGTTAATATCGACAAAAAAATAGTTGCACGCTTATATCACAACTTGTCTCTCAGTAGCCTAATTTCTTTAACTTCCTAACTTTTCCTTTCGATAGCGGGACTTAAACAAATTTTCACAGTTAATAGGGTTAAAACCCTTGCTAGACAAGGAAAATACGTCAAAGGGGGTAAAATAACCTGAAACCTTTACCTATCAAAGATTTAAGTATTTTTGAGGTAAAAACTATACTAAACAAGGCTTTCAGCCATTTATACCATTTTTTATCTAAGTCCCGTTAGGTACTACTTTTTGACAAAAACGATCAAGGTGAAAGACCAAAATCTTCCGGTTCCCACAAGCTCGATGCTGTGCGCCCGAACATGAGGATATCCTGGATTTGCTCCTCGGTCAGGCTTTCATCGAACAGCCAAACTTTGGTGGTGGGTGCAAGTTTTCCCAACAACTCTATAGCTTCAGCTTTGAGCTTCGTTCCCTTTACTGCACGACTGAGGAACATCACTGCTTGGGGCGGGCCTTGCCTCACCTCCATAGCTTGTTTAATAATTTTCACCGCATCTGCTGCCGATTGTACGTCGATACCACTTGAATGAATCCCAGCCCAACAACACCCAATTTGTAAACTCTAATTCCTTCTCACGGCTAGGCGTTACAGCGTCATCGCCACAAAATTAGAGATTTGATGGCAGGCAAAAACACGCCCCTAATTAACGAATTACTGAGGCAACGCTATAAAAACATTCAAAACATAGAGTCAAGCATTTCGGTAACGTCCTGTTGGTCGCGCCCCCGGTTGTCGTCATATATCATGAGCGTGTTTAAATTCCTGTGCCTGCTGAGTTTCTGAACTTTCCGCACATCCCCGTCTGTTGCGTCCAGTGCCGCTGTGATAGCGCTGTGCCTGATGCGGTGAGGGGACATCTGTTTTTTAATACCAGCTTTTTCGCTGTGGCGGACAACCATCTTGCAGATACCATCGCCACTAAGTCTGTGCCCGCTGTGAGCGGAGTCAAGTGCTATAAAAAGCGGGCTATCGTGCGAGCAACTTCCTCTTTCCTCCAACCAATCGGCGATCGCCTGCACTGTCGCAGAACCCAAATCGATCGTCTCAGCTTGCGTACCGCGTCCCTTGCCAAGAATTCGCAAAGTCTTACCGGCCGGGTCAAAGTCACAAACACTCAACTGACTGATTTCGTTGCGACGCAAAGCATTACCCCACAGCAAGCGCAACAAAGCATAATCACGCTTCCCAGCTTTCGTTGCCAGATCGCACGTTCCCAAAATCCGCTCAAAAGTCTTGGTATCAACCCCGGTTGTATCTCGGTAGCCGACAATTTTCTCCCCCTTGATATCCTCCAAACTGTAATGGCACGCACCGAGCTTACGGCCCATTTCCACCAACGACTTGACAGCCGCCAGCCGCCGATTAACAGTCGCTTCCTTGAGTCCCTTGTCGATCAGCTTAGCTTTGTACTTCAACACCACCGACACCGCTTGACGTTCCTCAAGATGCAAAAACTCCAAAACGTTATCAGGCACGGCGGGCGTCCCCGTCATAGTTACTAAAAAGTCATTGACATCGCGTTCATAGGCGCGGCGGGTATTTTCGGAGCGCTTCTCGGCGAGTAATTGTTTGAGCACGTCAGGATCGGTATCTAGAGTATCGAAATATCTCTCAATTTTGGCATCGAGAGAAGCTTCCAGGCGGGCAATCGACAGTTCTGCTTTCATGATTTTTTGCTATTGATAAGAGTAATTTACGATGGCATGGGGGTAAAAATAGGTTCCGTCCATTTTGGACGGGGCTGTGGTGTCTAAGCCGCTCTGTGTTTTAGTATCTTAAGTTGGGCGCTCGGCCATAGTTTGATTTTCCGCTTCCAGGACTTAGCAAAGGAATCGTTTCGCAGGCTTTCGGATTGAGTCGATGTGCCCGCTCCGCCGCGTGATTGAAAGTGACCGCTCTCGACGAGAGAATCCGTCGAGAAAGAGAGCTCTCTTCACGCCCTTGAGTTACGAAGCTGCCGAGCGCCAGACGCGAGCGTCCCTGCAATTTCTAGTTCGCCCGGACGCACGTTGCAGACTGGCACATCAGAAGTGATGCGCTTTACCGAGACTAACGAGAGCATTAGTTTCAAGGCGGAGATCGGCCGGCGCCGTAAGCACTCTCCGTAGTTGGTGCGGTAGCGTCGGTGTGGCGATCGGTTCTGGGGCGGTGGTTTTGTTTGTACTAGATGAATACTAGCATTATGTCTAGTAATTTTTTAGTAATAAAGCTAGTTTTTGTGTCTAGTATTGATCGTGAGTCAATGCTAGTATTTCTGTCTAGCTTATGTACTAGATACCGCTAGCGAACCCTCCCATCGCTGGGGGCGGGCAACTGTTAGCTAGCGTCCCGGAGATCGGACTCTGTGACGATTGCCTTTAACCTCGCTGCGATTGCTGCTCGCGTCCCTTTTGTGTCGGTTCCCGGAGCCGATGCCAGCTTGCGGATTGATTGGATCGAAAGTTTATTAAGCCGTCCCTCGATGTCCGGCGTTGTTGGCGCGATCGGCCGGCGCCGTGCTGGGGTAGTTGGCGCGGTAGTGTCGGTGTGGTGATCGGTTCTGGGGCGGTCGGAGTTTTTTCGGGCAGTGGTTTTGTTTGTACTAGATAAATACTAGCACTATGCCTAGTAGACATTTAGTAATTAAGCTAGTTTTTGTGTCTAGTATTGATCGTGAGTTTATGCTAAAATTTTGTCTAGCTAATCTACTAGATACCGCTAGCGATGGGAGGGTTCGGTAGGGGTCAGGCAACTGTTGCTGATAGTCTTGGAGCTCGCGCTCGCTTGGCTTGTAGCGCTGCGATTTGGGCATTCGTGGCGTCGATTTTTGAGGTGATTTGAACGAACTTGTTGGCTAACAGAGTCATTGTTCTTCGTCCTTTGGTTGTGTGTGCTGGTTGTGGAGCGTATGTAGCGAGCGGTTTGTGTCGTTTCCGTTTCGCTCTAACAAATACTAGCATAATGTCTAGTATTTGTTAGAGCATAGACACTAGACACAAAGCTCGATTAAGATGCTAGATAAAAAGCTATTTGTGTACTAGCATAATGTCTAGTATATTGAGCATTTAATGTCTAGTATTTTATAGCATACACACTAGACAAAAGCTCGATTAAGGCACTAGACAAAAAGCTAGAGGCGCTAATTTTAAGCTAGCGTAATACTAGACAATTAAATAGCATTATGCTAGACTGTGGCTAGTTTATTACTAGACAAGACTATGACGAGCAAAACTAATAAGCCCGAAACCCCTACAAATAAAAGGCTTCAACTCAACTTGAGACTGGACGGACGGGAAGACTTGCTAGAAGCTATCAAGGCCACCGCCGAAACCAACGGCTTAAGCGTCAATTCTTGGGTTGTGGGGTTGCTGGAGTCAGCGACGGGGATGGAACCCGCTAGTGCAGCGCCGACAGGTGGGGATTTAGAATCAACCATCGCCCCCTTGCTAGACAAGTTGCTAGCAGAGAAGTTAGCCAGCTTTGAGGAACGGCTGGGAAAATTGAGTGCCGCTCGCGAGGGCAACGATGAATCGCTCAGGCTTGAATTGCAGGCTGATGTAGGTTGGATAGAGCAAGAATTGAATGAGGTTCGCGGCGATTGCAGGGTACTCGAAGCCGAACGCGACAAAGCCTGCGCCGATCACCAGCAAGTCGAGGCCCAACTCGCAGAACTGCAAGCGCAACTGGCAACACTGGCAGCCGATCGGGAAGAACTCGCCCAACTCAAGAAAGAAGCGGCAGAAGCGGCGGCAGAAGTACACCGCGAAGGAAGGGCGATCGAGATGGAGAAAGCCCAATGGCAACAGCAGCTTAGCGATGCCAGATGTGAGCTGGCAGACGCAAAGGCAACCATTCTCAAACAGGGAGACAAGATTCGGGAATTGGAGCGGGGATATAGTCTCAAGCCCAACCCCGCAGAAAGCCGATTAAGGTTGGAAATTGGCGAACTCCGATCGCAACTCGCCGACCTGGAACAGAATCCAGCGACTGCCAGCCAAGATTTACCAGAAGCGGCCGACCTACTTAACCGGTTAAAAGCGCAGCGCAAAAAATCAACCGCAACGCTCGCAGATGTTGAGAAAATCTTAGAAATTCTTGAGGAAGGTAGTAATGAGCCAGACTGACTTTGAGCGATTTAAGGAAGAAAAAGAATCACAAATTGGCCAGTGTCTGCGTGGTCGGCTCGGTGAGGAAGATGGCCCCGATATGCCAAGCATAGATAGCGCTGATAGCTTGAAAGAGCAATACTACTGGTTTATGCTCGGCATCAATAACCCGCCCGAAAAAGACAATATCGACTGGGAAGGGCTTGAAAAAGAGCTGAGAGCTTACGCTGATGAAGTTGCGAAGGAGTGGTACGAGCGCAAGCGGGATGAAGATAGGGCAGAGGCCTTTAGGTCGGGGCGGCTGTAATTTCGATCGCCCGATCGCACCCCAAACAAAGAGCCCCCAGCATAATGCCGAGGGCTTTTTTTATGAAGGGTATTAGTAATTGGTAATTGGCAATTGGTTTCACCTTTTGCCCCATACCCGCAGTATAGCGGGCTAGGATTGTTTGCCGTGCCGCACATTCAAGAAATACTCGACTTGTGCCTTAGCTGCTTCCTTGCCACCTTTCCCGGAGTAGATGTAATGGTAGTCCAAGCACTGAATTTTCCAGCACCCTTGCCGATCGCACCAGCAAAGGAAACTGCGGTAAAAGAAGATTGTCTCGATCGAGTTCATAGGTTATTGGGTAATCAGGGTTAGTTTCGTGCGGGGTCGTCAATTAGATCGTCTAGGGCCTCCAAAGCTTTAATAGCCTTGTCAATGGCAGCCTCGGCCTTCAGCGCTTCGAGCTCGAATTCGGTGGGCACATCGCCGTCGGGTTCTGCTGTTTTCGTTAATCGTTTTTTCATTTCGTACAGCGCGGCGATGTCTTTTCTTAGTTGAGAGTTTTGCAGCATTGTGTTGTCCTGTGGGTGATTAGTTGGCTGGCGCTACGTTGTTAAATCGTCTCTAACACAGTAGCGCTCGGTTAGGTTATCGATGTTCAGCGATCGATGTTCAGTGGGGGATACCAACTGCTGCCATCTGTTTATGGGATAGCTGGACAATCTGCTGCGGTGGCTGCCAACGATCGCCCCAGTTCTGCCGAAGTTTGGAAAGTGCGATCGGCCTAGGTAACAGTTGGGCCGCTTCTACCCAAACCCCAATTCCTAATTCCTGATTGCAGTAGTAAGCATCGAACTGTTGGCGCGTCACCCTTGCCAGTCGCCCTTGCTCCGATGTCTGCCACAGTCGATCGATCGACAATAATTCACGCTTCAGAACCCGGACAATTCCTAGCAGTTCAGCAACTGGCATCGTGGCGTAAATTGCAATATTATCACCCGGTTTTAGGGATGCTCCAAACTTGCCTTTCCTGAGTTCGATTGTTTTCGGGTCGCGGTCAAGGAAAAAGGCAGAAGCCCAAGTCGGACGGACAGAGATTAGGAAGGTGCTGGTGGGTTTACTCATCTTCATCTTTATCCCTTCTCAGAGCCTCCCTTAACGCTTCTAAATTCTGCACAGCTACATCAATGGAAACGCTGGCCGTGTCTATCAATTTCTGTTCGGGTTCCTCCAGCCACGACGTATCGGTAAATGGGTTGCAGATGTGCGCTTCGGCTCTGAGTTTTGCAGCTTGCAAGAAGGCAATGCAGGTAGCTAATTCATCAGGAATTGGTGGATTGCCGGAATGTTCGTACTGCTTGATAGTTGGCATTGTTTCGTTCTCCTTCAGTTGTAGTCATGGTTGTTTAAGTCATCAGAGAAGATAATATTTCCACGTCTTACAAACTCTGCAAAAATTGCGTCGTAGATGGGGTTGAGAATAAAGTCGGGAATAACGCGGATTAACTTACTGAGCATCGGTGCTACTCCTGAGAAATTCTTGAATCTTTGGCAACTGTGCAATCTCGCCATTATCGTAGTTCTCAATTAGCCACTTTAAGAGGCTTTTTCCGTGCCTTGTATAGCTGCGTGTTGGATGGTCGTATTTCTCACCACACTTTAAAACTGACTTAATAATGTGGCGTATATTTGCACCTGACAGAGCAGCGTCCGATACCGAGGAAAATAAACGCTCAGGAGCCACATTAGGGAACATCTGACTGACGGCTCGGACAGTCCACACAAAGCCGGACAGCTTGTCTGGCAACGGTTCTAGCTCATCGGACTCAATCTCGTTATCGGACTCACTATCCGATGATGTGCCATCTTCCGTCGGACTATCGGACTGCTTTTTATCCCCCAAATTGAACTCCAAATTGTAAATACGCTCCCAGTATTCAGCGTCAGAAAGCTGGTTTTTTTGGGCGCTGTTACCCGTCTCCGATGAACTATCAAAGATGTTATCTGGAGCCTCGGAACCGCCATCAATCCATGAGGTGTTCACTTCAATTTGTGGCATTAAACCTAATACGGGATTCCCAATCGTGGAGAGAACAATCGGCGTTTGCTCAGCCATAGAAGCCGGGATTAATAGGCTCAAGTCCGCTGTTAGTCTATCCCGTGTTTCCTTACTGGCAATGACGTTTGAGTTGTTTAACATTTGCTCGATTACGCCATAAGACCCTTGTTCCTCACCGTTGCTCGTAGTGCGTACTAAACCTTGAGCTAGCAAGGCTAAATTAAGGCGAATATTGCTGTCCGCAACCCCACTAGATGCGATGTTGAAAGTCTGCGTACAGATGAAGTAGCCGACATTATACTGACCCCCTACGGTCGCTATACTTCCCAGTTTGGAAGCCTTCTCTTCCCACAGTTGCGCGTTTCGTTTCTGCACTAAGCACTGGTAAGTGGCGAACCAATCTTCAAGGATTATTTTAATTGGTCGGTTGCGGTAGGTTTCCTCGGTTGCTGGCTTAGATTTCCGACGCTGCAACTTCTCGTAAACCTCATCCAGAAACTTCATCGACTCGTCTGGAAGTAGCGGGTCAAATATCATGATTCGATTTCTCGGAACGCCGGGAAAATCTTCGTATTTCTGGGCGATGACGTAAATCTCTGCCTCTGGGAATCGGGTTGTTAAATCCTTTAGCCACTTACGCAGAGTGCGAGTTTTCCCGCAGCGAGTAGGAGCTGCTAGGAAAATCGAACTGTTTATTGCCACCAAAGAATTTAAGGTTTTGGCTGCTATTTGATGAGCTATCTCAATGTTGGAGTTTGACTGGATGGCTGGCGCTGAATCAGATTCAACTTTGTCACCAGGGTTATTGATGCCGTCGAATGTTTGCGTCCCAGTCAGCCGAAGTTGAAAGGGATTTTTTTGATTCCGCAAAAAGTCGATATATTCTTGCTTTTTATCCTCTGGTAAACCCGCAGTTTCTGCCTCAAAAATGGCTTCCTCAGCCTCCAGTTGAGCAATCTTAATATCGGCTTCGCCTAAAACTTCGCATTGCTTGATAACCACAGCGCAATCGTTCGCGACAGCTTCCAAGTCACCCTCGACCTGGACTTCTTTAACCCTCATGGCCCGATAATCTTCCAGCAGTTCAGTACGAGCATTCAGTTGCCCTTTTGCTAGGTCGCGTTTCTCTGCGATGGCTTCATAATTTGCGAGTTGACGCTCGGAGTTTTGCAGACTTCGGAACCCAACACCTGCCACCCAAAAACTGCTACCAGCGAGGGCCATCCACAATGCTTTATGCGGATTTGTGGCGGGGATTTCCTTATGGAAAACCACATTAGGATTAGCCTTCCACTTCTCTGCGTGGTACTCGGTCATTATGTACGGTTTGCCTGCCTTGTCAGCACATTGCAACGCTTGTTTATTGCGGATGCAAAGCTGCACTCTATTGCTTGCCGTCCCCTGGATTGCGGTTATCCCGCTATATATCCCAATCACAAGCGCCAAACCGACTGCCGACAACTTGCCAGCAATAGGGAGTCTTTCAAAGGTCAGAAGCAGTGCGCGGTTTGACTTAAGTAATTGAGCGTGTTTTTCGGTTAATGGTGTCATTACTTGCTTCCTCCTTTGACTTTGAACATTAGGCAGAAAACGATAACCACAAGCGCAATTGAAGGCAAGTAGTCAAAGTCGTTGGAAGCAGGTTTTTTTACTGTCTGAATTTCTTTTATACCTGTCTCTAGACGTAGCTCTGCATCACCTACTTGTCGCCCTTCAGATAACGGTTCGGCAAGGCTGACAAGCATACCGACTGTCACCCCAGCACCAACAATTGCAGTAGGCAAGCGATGCTTTGATTGCCCGGTAATCTTGGCTGCCAAGTAAATCTGATAGATGCCAATTGCAGCAATTGACCCGCCTGCGATTTGCATGGCATGGAATGTGAAAACCACAGCCGAACCTAGTAATGTGGGCGCAACTACTTCGCACAGATTGGCAGCGTCCCGGTACTGGCGTTCGGCGTTAGTTTCGTCTGGTTGCGGTTGGTCAATGGTTGGTGCAGTAACTTGCTGATATTGCTGCTGTTGTTGGTGCTGGTGCTGTCCCCCTCCCACAAAAGAGAGGGGACTCGCCCCGATAAAACCTTCGTGCATAGTCCCCTCACTTTTAACGGTTGTTGAAATTCATTACATTCGCAAACCAGCCCCCAAATCCTCTAGGCGAACCAGTTGCCGACACGCTGGCGCTGTTGTTGCTGGCAGATCCAATAGTCACTGGCACTTTCTCCTGAATCCCTTTATCCGAGCCGACTGTTGCGCGACTGAGCAGCTTCTGTCGGCGTTCTCGGAGCGATTCTTGGATGGTTTGACGCTTGGACGCCACCTCACCCCTGTTTGCGATAGCTTCCATCTTGTTCTCGTGTCGCCACAGCTCAGCCTGTAAGTCGCCTGTGAGCTCAGAAGCAATCTCGGCTAACCCGTGCTGACGCTTGGTTTCAATCTTCAGCATCGCTGCACGGTCTTTGGCATCTAGTTGCTCCATCTCAGATCCAAATTCCGCATTTAGCTTGCGGATTTTAGCGATGGCATTTCCGACTTTAGAGCCGAATTTCTTCCTAATTTCCGTCCAAGTAACTTGTCCGTCGGCAATTTTTCCCAGCGCCTCCAGATAGGTTTCAGCGTTATCAAGGAAGGGTTCTAAAACTAAGGCAAGCTGTTCGGCGTTGGCTGCTTTATCTGCCATCGCTTCAAGCTTCGTAACATCGCTCAAGTACGAAAGAATGTCAGCCTCGGTGTCAGCCCACTCCCCCGCCTTCTCGTCAATGTATGGGCTGTGTCCCGCTGCTGGGTTCCTTATTGCTACGCTGCTGTTGTCGCGTCCAAAATCCATAGTAAAATCTCCTTAGATGATTCCCCCAGCGCAAGCTAGGGGAGTGTTTGCTGGCCAGCCGATTACTTGTCTAGGGCGATCGGCTGGCTTGTCATTTTGTTGAGCTTGTCAGATACTCGATCGGCTTCAGGATGACCGACATCAGGCAAAAATTCACCCCGCCGCCAGCTATCGCCAAGCTCGATCGCACGTTCTAAGTCGAGCCCCACAGCCATAAACTGACATTCTGGAAACCCGAAGCCGTCGCACCCTTCAACATCACAGTCAGATTTAGACAGAGTAGAAAAAGTCATCATTAATCCCTCAAACTTTGAACTTGACCTATTACTTCAATCCCCTTCGCATCTGTAATCCCTTCATCTCGCAGGCTTTGGGCTGCTACTAGAACAGCGTCCTGAGACTTTTTGGCACTGACATTAAACACTCGCGGGGTGTTGCTTTCGCGCTGCACTTTCACTTTATAAAAACTCATGATTCGGCTCCCAGCTTCATTGCCCGCAGTTGAGCTAGCACTTCAGCTTGTGCCTTCTGTTCTGCCTGAAAAACGGCCAGAGCACGTGCAGCCCCACGGTTTTGAGCGGCGTTGATTTCAGCAGTGTCCAAGTCTGAATCGCGCTGTTGGGCTGCCTGATTTTCGGAAGCAATTTGAGCTAGAAGCTGCTGCACATTTTGATTCAAGGATGCCGAAGCAGAATTTGCATTCTGATTCAATTGGGTGATCCGTCGATCGAGCGCGGGCGTATATTCGGCAATTGTCAATGCTCCGGCTGGGGAAGGAGATGTCGCGGTCGGTGCGGTTTCTACCAGTTTCCGCAGTTCGCTGAGTTTTCCAGCATTCAGTAGTTTGCAAGCTTTCAGGGCAAGCTCAGAGTATTGAGTGGCCCGCGCACCCCCACGCCGTAAGGCTTTAAGCTCAATGCCGTAGATATCTTGTAGCTTGGCAATCGCCTTCTGCAACCCAGACTTATTCAAATTAAGGATGCGCTGCACTTGCGCCGCTGAGTACCAACGTTCAATCGATTCTCTGAGAGAGGAATCGATTTCTGTAACCTCTACGTCAATCACAGCCTGGTTTTTAAGTTCCATAGTTTCGCCTGCTTTGGGAGAATCAATTCAGAATCGATTTGGAATCGATTCTGATGTTTGCCATCATAGCACATCACATCATGGTTGCACATAGTACAATCAAAACAGAAGTGACAGAACATAGCATGATGGAAGGAGAGATATTGAATATGAACTAATGAGTAGAAAACTAAATGCTGTAATTCCCGATGAAACTTGGGAAGCTTTAGATGAGATAGCTAACCGCGAAATGCGTACCAAAAGCCAGATGGCAGCAATCCTTTTAGGAGAAGCGATTGCAGAGTACCGCAAGCGGCATTCTTTAAAAAATACCGAGGCTGACTTAGCAGATGCTGCCGATCGCACATCCGACCCGCAGCCACCAGAACCGGAGCCAACCGCAACCAAGCCAGCAACCGCAGGAACAGCCAAGCGGGGCAAGGCAAGTAAAAGTGCTAGTTAATGTCTAGCGAATATCTAGCAGATGTCTAGCAAAGGAAACGTCACAATTCAACCCAAACCATGCCGATCGCCATTCCTTGACCTCTATTACGCAGAAGTAAATGAATAGTTCCAATGATCGATTAGACCGAATAGAAGCAATCCTTGCAGCCACCGCAGTGCAGCAGCAGGCAAATACCGAGGCTCTGACCAGGCTGGAAGCTCAGACTTTTGCCAACTCCGAGGCGATCGGGCGGTTGGAAGTTCAAACTCTTGCCAATGCGACAGCCATAGATCGCCTGACCGATCGCATTGACCAACTGACCGATCGCGTTGACCGACTGGCTCAACGTTTTGACGGTCTGGTTTCAGCAATCGGGAGCCATCAAGAAGCGCTGAGGCTGATTTCCCAGCAGAACAACGAATGGCGAGAGCAAATGCGAATCATTCAAACAGAAATTCGCGACCTCTGGCAGTACCTCAATAACCAGCTCCGTAACCGTGGCAACGGCGGCGGGCAAAACTGAAGCGGCTGCCGATCAGGTGTGGGTGTGGGGAATTTAGGGACGATCGCCCTTGGGAGTTGGGGCGGTGCGGACGATCGGCTTCTTAACAAAGCTTGGTATAAACTCCCGATCGCACATCCGAACCGCAGCCAACAGAACCGGAGCCCACAGCACCCAAGCCAGCGACAGCACCGAAAGCCAAGCGGGGTAAGGCAAGTAAAGGTGCTAGTTAATGTCTAGCAGGTATCTAGCAAGTATCTAGCAAGTATCTAGCAAATGTCTAGCAAAGGAAACAGGCAACCATGATCCAAACCCAAACCAAAACAGAAACAGTCACATTTGATGAGTTTGTCGCTTGGTATCCAGAGAACTCTGTCCACCGCTACGAACTACACCACGGAGTTATTGTTGAAATGCCTTTAGGAACCGGCAACCATTCCAACGTTACGGGCTTTATTACAAGTGAAATCAATTTTGAAATCAGGCGACTGCAATTGCCTTGCTCCATCCCCGGTGACTGCCTGCTCAAGCCCATCCGCAACGAGGCTGGCTACCAGCCAGATACTATTGTCCTCAACCAAACTGCATTTGCTTCCGAGCCCCGCTGGGAAAAAGAATCAATCATCACGATGGGGTCTTCGGTACGACTGGCTGTAGAGGTCGTCAGCACGAACTGGCGGGACGATTACCATCTCAAATTCGCTGACTATGAAGAGATGGGCATCCCCGAATACTGGATTGTGGACTATCTCGGATTGGGCGGTCGCAAGTTCATCGGCACTCCCAAACAACCCACTCTCTCGGTTTGCCAGTTGGTAGATGGAGAGTACCAGGTCACACAGTTTAGGGGGGACGATCTGATTGAGTCGCTAGCTTTCCCAGAACTAAGGTTGACGGCTGAGCTGATTTTTCGGGCCGGGATGCCCGCAAGCGGGTTGAGCTAGAACGATGGGACATTCTGGCGGCGGGCAAAATTGAAGCGATCGCCCTTGGGGAGTTGGGGTTGTGCGGTCAATCGCCCTGCCGACCCGCACTCGCAACAAAAACCCGCACTCGCAAGAAAATCTAGCGATGCGGCAAAGAAAATCAAAAGATGGCTCTAGGAAAACTTAGAAAATTCTAGAAAAACTTGACAAATACTTTGCGGGTAAGGGACTCGCACAATGATTTTTCTTAGTAAACGAATCACGAATCGGTCATAATCGGTCACAAAATATCCCAGTTTTGCCACACTTTTGACACAATATCGGCTGATATTGCTATCCCCGATAGTTGCGCTGGCAAACTATCAAGGGGCGGGAGCTGTTCGATCGACGCTGTATGGAATCGGCGGATTTGCTGCTTTACTACACAAATTGTGTATAATTGCGCCAATTCGTGTAGTGTGGCGCAAAAAAGCTTGATCCAAAATGATTAGTACAGTACCATTATCGGTAACTCTAAAGCGAGGATGCGAAAAATGGCGCGAAGATGGAAGCATTCAGTAACAGTTTACCTATCTGAGGCAGAATATCTATTAGTTACAGGCAAAGCATCGCAATTAGAAACTTCTAGTTCGAGCTTTACTAAGCAAGCGCTTAAGACTTATATAAAACACATAGAAAAGCATCTTCAAGATGCCGAACCTATTGCAGCGTAAGGCTTACACGCATTTTTTCCACTCGTTTTAAGACAAAAAAATCGCTGCACCTTTAAGAGAGGCGAAGCGAACAGATTTATAAATAGTAATTTCAGTATATAGTAGTCCGTCTACTATTTGTCCGCAAATTGTTTACAAATTTGCGGACAGACCACGAACAGTAGCCAGCCTCTCTTAAATATCGGTGTAGCGGGTCAACCTTTCACGGAACCCCGCTATGGATACCATTTTAAACGAAACCGTTCAGTTTAGTCAAGAGTCGGCAACTTTAGAGAATTTTGGCGAAGATTACGCAGAATATGTGAATCAACGCTGCTACGAGGATGTTGTGGTGCGATCGGGAGTTGCCCCCGACATCTTCCGCCTGAACTTTGAGCCTGCGATCGGAACCCCTGTATATGAGCAGGTTTTTGCCGACAGCGACAAGGCCACCAACAGCGGCCGCAGCATAGAAGCGGCTCGGAATCTTGCCCGGTGTAATGGAAGTCAGGGATATTTCCTTGGCCCAAATTTTTACATACTCTCCGATCTAGCCGGAGCCACAAAAGCGGCCAGAAACGGGATTATCAAATCAGAGGGAATTTTTCGACCTGCGGGCCCTGCTGCTGGTGGCTGGATAGCTAATGGTCGCTTTCGCCAACTCACAGGCGCACCGATCGCACTAGATGAAAAAGGCAAAGAGCGTCGGTATTTTCAGTCAATTGGAAAATCCTTAGAGTTATTCTTCCCCGCTGTTACGGTTCCAATCTGGGAATCAATAGCCGAAAAAGCTGGCTTACCCATGCCAGAATTTCCCGTGGTAGGAGTTGGCGGGAAAGCATTATATTTCTGGGAATGGGTTGAGAGTAGCGGTTGCCCGATCGTCATCACTGAAGGAGAAAAAAAGGCAGCTTTGCTAGTTAGTCGCGGATACGCGGCAATCGGTCTACCAGGAATCACAACCGGTTATAGAGTAACCGAGCGTGGCGAAACCATCACAAAACCCGACGGAACACAATATCAAAAAGCAATTGCCCACGAACTGCACGAAGCGCTTAAACCCTTTGATACCAACGGACGTGTCGTATTTTTTACCTTCGACTACCGCGACGGGAATTGTTTTGAAACCCCAGAATTCAAAGCTGCCAGCACTACATCTCGACTGTTTGCTAACGTTACCTGCAAAATTGCCCTTCTCCCCGGCCCTCATAAAGCGATCGATGATTTTGCTGTGGCAGGCGGTGATGTAGATGCACTTCTATCGGGAGCTAAAGACTACCAGAAGCTAAGGATTGAGGCCCAATGGCGACGCAATCGGCAATATACTCCAGATCGCGCCATTAACTCGCGCTATTTTCACGCCTCCGCACCAGCATCCGGCACAATTACGGGCATTTTAAGTGGTTTAGCGACGGGCAAGACTCAATGGCTCAAAGATATCATTGCCAGTAATCCAGAAGGCAGAATCATCGTTTTAGGGAGTCGAAACGGTCTGCTGCTACAGACAGCCGAGAAATGTGGGTTTTACCATCTCAACGCCCACAACGGTTATCAGATGTTCAAAGACCCCAACGCCAGACTCTGCCTGTGCTTTGATTCTTTGCTCAAGCTTCCTGCTGAGATTTTTGAGGGGGCAACAATAATTCTTGACGAGGCAGAAAGCGTTCTCAGACATTTATTGATGAGTTCCACCTTGAGGCGCGATCGGGAAGCTATCAAAGAGCGATTTAGTCAGGGGTGTCAGGATGCCGATCGAATTATCTTACTAGACGGGCACCTCACCGACTATACAGTCTCAATGGTCGCGAAAATTGCCGGGAACAAGCGGGTAATCAAGCATTTGAACGAATACAAGGGAAATTGCCCGAAAGCCCGCGTTTTCGAGACTGAGAGCGGGAAACCAACAGCCGCCGAAAAACAGGCTTTTATCAACCTCATAGAAAACTCCGGTTGCCCCGCAATAGCGACCGATTTTTCTGTGCCGGAAGCTGAAGCCCTTGCCATTACTCTCACAGAGAGATTCGGAAAGGGCTTGCTTATTTGTTCCAAAAACTCGACAGACCCCGATCAGGTTGAATTCCAAACTGACCCAGATGCTTGGATTGAGAAAAATAATCCGGCCTGGATTATCTATACCCCAACTCTTGAAAACGGCATTGACATCAGCATTCTCGAATGGTGTACCGACGTGTTCGGTTTGTTCTGCGGGGTTTTGGGTGTAAATTCCTTGATTCAGATGCTGCGGCGGGTGCGGCATCCTCTTAATGGAATCTCTATTTTATGCCCTGGTTTTGGGCTTCAAAACTCCGATCGCACTTCTTACTATGCCAATCAAATCAACCTTCAAATTCAGTTAAATATTGACATTGAGAAGGGATTATTAGGGGCTGAAGAATATATGGAGGATATCAAGGCCCAACTTGAGCGCCAATACTCAGATCCACTTTTTAAAGCTTATTGCCACTTTGAAGCACAGGAGAATCTAGAGAAATCTGAACTCAGAGAATTTCTCGTGCAAGCTTTAGTGGCGGATGGGTACGAAGTCGATCGCCCATCGATCGGGATTGACGAATCAGGGAGGCACATAGAAAACAAGATTCTCTGTAAGGAAAAAGAAGCACAGGAAATTTTCGAGGCTCCTGACATATCCGTAGAGGAAGCACAGGAAATATCCCGCAGTAACAAAGCAAGCTGGCCCGAAAGATGCCAAGCGGAAAAATGCCGACTTAAGACCCAATTACCGGGGATTGAGGATACAGGACTTTGGAATTGGCAATTTGTACACCGGGTCAGGTTTGATGACCGATCGCTCCTAACGCAACTAGAGACAGCGTGGCTCTTCAATAATCCAGAAGAAGCCGAACTGTTGCAGCGAAGCAAATGGGAGACGGGAAAGCTGGAAAGTTCGCTGTCTGACCATAGCTCCCGCTGGCTCAAGCTTAAGACTCTTAGCGAGCTTAAGCTTAGGCAATTTTTAGACCCCGAACGCACTTGGTCGGAGAAATCCCCCGAAATACAGGAAATGCTGAGATGGGGAAAAAACAAGGATGTCGCGAAAATATTAGGGAATCCCGGCAAGAGCGGCATCAAGTACGTTAGCCGACTTCTGAGGCAGATCGGCGTGACTCTAATAAGTCGGCAAGTAAGGGGGGAAGGTAAAGATCGACTTTATACCTACCACTACCAGCCTGAAGCCACAACAAAGTTAACAAAAAAAGGCCCCATCCGCGTATGCTCCCTACCCGAAAATTGGCACGAACTTTCTGCTCTGACAGCGGCCAGAATGAGTCAAAAAGTCGAAGCTAAAAAGGCTGCTACAAAAACGGCTGAAACTTCCGCCCCATATAGTTTAAATGCTGTCATAGATGGTTGTGAGTTTATTAATACTCAAATAGAACCATCTATGACAAAAACCACCCCAGAAAATACGACGGCGGGCGAGGCTTCGGCAGAGACGGGGCCACCGACAAGTAAAGGTAGGCTGGGATGGGTTTTGCGTTGGGGGCGGGAATGGGTGCGGGCAAGATTCCTTGCCACCACAGACGGCGCTCAGTTGCGAATGCTGATAGAGCAAGTTGGCGGCTGGGGTGAGACTCTGGCATGGCCGCATCAAATCCGCTGGGAGGACGCATCATGCTAGAACCTACCCAACAGTCCCGATCGCCCGCACAGCAAGATCCCGCCACCCACGCCGAGTGCTTAGGCTTTATCCGCGCCGCAATTGCCAGCAACGATCACACAACAGCCCACCACATCGCAGCAGTAGTCAAGAAAGTCTGCGAATCGGGCCACGCCGATCGCACACAAATCTGGCGCGACCTTACCGAATCAGAGCAAACCCAATACCGCGAACTATTGGCCCCGCCGCCAATTGTGCAGAGTTTTGCACGGCGGATTCTAGAAGCTACTGGCTGGCAGTCTCCCGGTGTAGCGGCGGGTGTTGATTGTGACTTGCACCAGGCGATCGACCGTGGCGACTTTGATGAGGCAGATGTGGTGGAGGTTGTGGGCGATCGGCACTTCCTAGATTTTCAGGAATTGGTCGCGCGTTGCCCAAAATATTTTAGCGAACTCTCCGCACCGTCGATCAAAGCCGCCACCAAAAAAATAGCTAATTTTTGTGTGTCCTAAAGTCAGGCAAGTGCAGTATAAAGTCAGGCAAGTGCAGTATAAAGTCAGGCGGAAAGCAGGTATTTGCAGGAACTGCACTTTACCTGTATTTACCGGGAAATATCCTGCAAACGCCTGACTTTTTCGGTCAAATTGCTGCTTTTTTGTGCTGTTCGTGCCTTGGCTTGTTGAGGCTGGTTATGGCTGTTTAGTTTTGCTAGCAAGCAATGTTTTTGTGATCACAAACCGTGACTAATGTGTGCAGAGAAAACTATCCACCCCCATCAATATTGAGCATACTGCTGACCCACAGTTCAACCCCTGTTGATATGGAATAAGGAACGACTCGCGAGTGGCTACTGAAGCCCAAATACATCAATAAGAGCGGTAAGGTATGGGACAGGGACGGCGAACTAATTTTTTGTGGGAATGTATTAGCGATCGCTCTTTACGGCAAGAGATTACTGCTTGTAAGTAGTAGGACACAATTAATTACACAAAACTTTGGGCGACAAGCCTTGTCTAGTAAAAAACAGCAAAAAATCAGTGTGTAATTAATTCTGTCCAATTACTTACTCATAACGTGGAGAATTATAACCGCCATTAATAGGTGGAAGTCGAGCGACTACTGTAAACCGAGCGACTACTGTAAACCGAGTCAGGGGGTAAATTTTTATCCGACTGTCAAGCTTTATGAGACAACAACAGTTTAGCCGATTGCAAAGCGCGAGTCCGACAACAGCAATTTATGCAACTGTCAAGGCTGACATAACGGCTGCTACGCTGCCAATTTTCTCACACTTGCTCAACTTGATTTTTAATTCAATTCCGATGCCGCCACTTGACTATTAAATCAATTCAGTTTTTGTTAAAAACGCTAAAAAATTAGCTAATTGTTGCGTCAGCTAAAGTCAGGGATTTGCAGTATAAAGTCAGGCAAGTGCAGTATAAAGTCAGGCAAGTGCAGTATAAAGTCAGGCGTTTGCAGGGGGTGCACTTTACCTGCAAATGCCTGTAAATATCCTGCAAACGCCTGACTTTTTCGGTCAAATTGCTGCTTTTTTGTGCTGTTCGTGCCTTTGCTTGTTGAGGCTGCTTTGGGCTGTTCTCTCTCGGTAGCAAGCAATGTTTTTGTGATCACAAACCCGACTTTTACGTGCAGAAACAAAAACGATGCACCCTTATGAATGGGGAATCTTAAGTGCAAGGCGATCGCGCTCTTGCTGGCTATCGGACGAACGATTCCCTCGCCATCATCGACATCAGCCGGCTGCTTCGCTTGCAAACAGGAGGGCAAGGCGCGATCGCGTCAGGCATCCGCCGCCGATACTCAACAGCACCAACTCGAATGTGTCGTGCGATGCTCGGCTCCATCGTAAAGGCGGCTGCCCTGTACACCAATTGGCTCGCTCTTGGCTTCAATATCGACTCACGCGAGCGAGTGTACAGCGAGCGTCAAAGTCCAAACTGCCCCCGCCCGACTTTCGAGCCTTGGCTGTCGAAAGTGAACGATCACTAACTTCAACTCCCAAGAATTCCTATGGCACTCTTGCAAAAACCATAAAAACCATAAATTGATCATTTTTACCCCCCTATAACGTCTATTTGACATGGCTTGCTATGCGACTACCACACTAACTACGAGGATTGAGGAGGATTCAGAAGGGTCTAAATTACAAAAAATCGCGTCAAAAGCAACAATTCTTTACAAAAAATGATAAGTATTTATACTGATTGTGACCGAAAAAGTAGGAATTACGAGGTGTAACGAGTAATAACTGTACTGGTTTCTCCTCTTTTTTCCTCCCAAATTTTAGCTAAAAATTGTGAATGAGTAAGTGCGATTTTCCTGCATTGTTTTGGTCAAAGTGTACTTGGATTGATAGCATCAATGGGGAGCCAGTGGTAGCGAGTTGCAGGCTGATTCGGATATTCGAGTAAGGGCAGCGGAGTCGAGTCGCGAGTTGTAGTTTTTAAAGTCAAAACAATTCAAATCACCACAAAGAATTGGCTTTGAATCGATCGCCGTGCAGCTATCGCCACAAACACCTAAAAACTAGAGATGGAGTGTCAAGGGGCTTAATTTTACCCGATATCCCACTGTCCCAATCAATGCCACTGATGGATGTTAACCAAGTGTGACAAAGGGCTTAATTTTACCCGATATCCCACTGTGCCGATTGCTCATACTATTGTGGCGACTTTTGTGGCAACACTGGCATCAATTGCCGCAACTGTCCCCATTCAACTTGGGTAGCATCGTTACGGCCTAAAACTTAGAGGCGCGAGGCTCACGCGCTCTCTCTGAAATCAAGTACAACCGTACCATCGCGAACACAATTGTCACTGCCTTCTCATTGCCTAGTTTAACAAGTTTTGCCGCATTTACTTTGACTACAAAATTCACTGGGTTGCCGAAGTAACTGTTAGAGCATTCTGGCAGCAAAAAAATATTGAGGCACTTCGCTTTTTTTGTACAAAAGTGCGGTAGCACTGCATTCAATAAAGCCAAACAAACTTAACTGCAACTCTTGCTAGAAAACGGCTACCGCCTTTGTCCGATACATTAATATGCAATAGCTGAATGGCTAATAACGAGGCGGCAATTTTTAGGCAACCTTAACAGCTTTCAATTAGTTCTGCTTGCTTAATTGTGAAAGTACAGCTTGCTATAAATGCTACCACTTTTGAGCCTCTGCTACATTTGCCTAAAATTGGAGTGTAGAGCTTGCTGTTAAATTATTAAATTGATATTAAGTGTACCGGGACAGGAAAAAACCTCAAAATT